>CAMWKM010000013.1 GCA_947174835.1 uncultured Prevotella sp. | reverse complement strand
GTAGGATGTTGTATAGGTATCACTGCCGATGCCTGCCGGTGTCCCGTCCCGGACTCTCGCGTGGAGGTGACGGGTGGTCTTTGGCGGCGGTGGTTGTGTGTTAGTGTCGGTTTCCGGGGGAATGGAGGCTCCAAACGATGCGTTTGGAGGCTGCAAACGGTGCTGAGGGCTGTGAGCCAAATTGCTCCATAGCGAGAGAAATCCCTCCCAAAGGCTTGAGTTTCTCGGATTTTATTCGTAACTTTGCCACGTCATTCATAAAAATAAAGAATTGAGTTGAGAAATTTAAGGGGTATGGAAGAATCAAGAACAAAAAGGGAGTATATTAAACCGAAATCCGAGGTCGTGAATATGGAGCTTGAACAGCCAATGTTGAATGGAAGTGGCTCTAACTGGGAAAACGGAGGCTTTTGGGGGTAATTTAAATTGTATTTAATAATTAAGATTTATGAGAATTAAAGAGATATTGGCCGCGGTTTTTATGTTGCCATTACTGTATGCATGTCAGTCTGAAAGTGAACAGGTGTCTGAAAACTATCAGGAAACCGTCCTGCCACAACGTGTTACTACAATAAAGGCATCAATCTCCAATTCTAATCAGACCAGAGCGCAAGTGAAGTATGGCACTGAAAAGGCAGAAGATGGAGAAATCTTTATGTGGAACGAAGGGGATCAGATTTTCTTATATAATCTTTCCAATTTTGAAGATAACCCTAAGGATGCTGCTTACTATATTAAGGATTTAAAAGATCCAAATAGGAAAAATGCAGAGTTTATATTTGACGATAGAACCCCAGGGGATGGACATGCTACAAAACCTCTTATCGTTAAGAATGGAGATGTTATTCTGGCATGTAATAATTCATTGGAAAGGTATGCTATAGGCAATAATAATGGGAATATTATCTACGATGAAAGAAATATTTTTAAACTATTAAATGCCGGCACAGAAGACAATAACCCACAGTATATAGTAGGGAAACCAAATGATGAATCCCTAAGTTATATGAAGGACAACTTTAAGATGTATGATGTTGTAAAGGCTGATGATAACGGTCAGATTCCTGATTTGCATTTCAAGCATCTGTCGGCACTGATACGCGTAACTCTCCACAACGAGACAGGTGAAGACCTATATCCCACAAAAATAGAGTTCAAGTATCCGGGAACAAATTCTTTTTTTAATGTTACAATGTGTTTTAGCGTCAATGATGACATGTCCTTATGTGTTTATGATAATGAAGAGGATAAAAAACTTTATAGCTATGATGAGGTGTACACTGATAATATAGGTATCACTATAAACGGAAAGAATGATACTGATGACGCAGGCGATCCTATACCCCAAAAAGAATCTTATGAACTTTATATTTCCACAGTTCCGAGAATAATGAATGATAGTAAGGGTGAAAACCTCACCATTAGTGTTATTAAGAAACATGATACAGACCATCCTTATTCTATTACCATTCCCAATTTCAATACTGTGATTGAGGCAGGTAAACGCTATTGGTTTGACCTGACGGCAGTAGGAACGGAAAAAGGAGAAAGAAAGCTGATGCTGACATCGGAATGGAAGAAACTGCAGAATGGACAGGGAACGACGACACCCGAAGGGGAACA
This sequence comes from uncultured Prevotella sp., assembly GCA_947174835.1. Classification (GTDB taxonomy): domain Bacteria; phylum Bacteroidota; class Bacteroidia; order Bacteroidales; family Bacteroidaceae; genus Prevotella. The sequence goes on along the minus strand of CAMWKM010000013.1, from coordinate 33,597 downwards.
ATGAATATCACGCGTGTCGGATAAACGGTCATCTCTTCGCTCTTGTCCGCGCGTCCCTTTGGCAAACACCTGTAGACCCTCAACCTTTTATTTCGTGTACTCCCGATTGGGACGCAATTGGTACGCTGGCTACGTGCCATACTATTGCCATTCTGACCATAGAGAGCGCTATAAATGTGCCCCTCCCAATCCTGCCGCCTTCCAAGGAATGGCTTCAGAAAGCCTGCTCTTACTCCTTGCGTAACCTACGTACCCATTCGCTTCTCGACACCTGTGTGGCTGAAGCCATTGCTCTTCTCCAGTCAGAGGGCCTCACTCCGGTACTTCTCAAAGGACAGGCTTACGCACGTTACTATCCACGTCCTGAACTCCGTCAGTGCGGAGATATAGATCTTTATGTCGGTGAGGAAGCCTATCGCCATATCTGCGAAACCGTACACCGTCTCGGATGGGATAGTCAGAAACAGTTCTTTCCCACAGAAAAGCACTATGGCTGCTATCTTCACGGTGTACACATAGAACTTCACCGCATTGCCGCCCGCCTGCCTCTTCCTGGTGCCAACCGCAGGTTTCAGGCATGGAGTCGCTGTCAGCTCTCGTCCTCTCTCCGTCATATCAACATCGGAGGTAAGGATATAGCTACTCCATCTCCACTTTTCGATGTTATCTTTGTCTTCTTGCACATGTACCATCACTTCATAAACGGTGGTGTTGGATTGCGTCATCTTTGTGATTGGGTCATGTTACTCCATGCTCACAAGGACGACATAAACAGGCAGGAACTTCAGGAACAGCTTCGTAGTTTCCGTCTACTCCGTGCGTGGCGCATCTTTACTCCCATCGCCGTACACTATCTTGGGCTTCCTGAAATGGAATGTCCCTTCTATTCGGCAGAATACAGCAGGAAATCAGATAGGATACTTGCTATGATCTTGCGTGAAGGTAATTTTGGCCGATACGCTGCTTCCACTTCCAAATTGCCCCGTTCATTGATGCATCGCAAGTTCCGTTCCCTTCTCCATTATAGCCACAGGTCTTTCATCCTCTTTCCATTTGATCCTCTCACCGTCACCGCTTACTATTGCGGCTATATATACAGAGGGACAAAGAGGGTACTGAAGGAAATGTAAATTCAGGAGGTTGTGATAGCGTCAGTCGGTGATTTAGGACTCTTCCGCCTCATCTTGAAACGATTGAAGCCCTCGCCATAGACACCGATGACAGCACTTTGTGAAACAAAAGCATGAGGATCTACCTCGTTGATTAGGCGGAAGATGATGTCACTCTGTCGCTTGTTGGCCAGCACGAAAAGCATCTTTACTTCCTTGCCCGAATAAAAACCGTGGGCATCAATGACGGTGCAACCGCGATGGGGCTCGTGGTTGATGCGCTCGCCAATCTCCTCGTACTTGTCGCTGATAATGAAGAACTGAACTGAACTGCGCATAGAGTTGATCACCCAGTCAATGCAAAAGGCTGTGACATAGAGTACCACATAGCCATAGAGCACACGTTCGAAATCGCGTAGCACCAGATAACTGCTGCTGATGATAAATACATCGCAGATGAGAATGACGCGCCCCAGTGATATTTCGCGGTATTTATTGACAATGGCGGCAATGATATCAGTACCGCCTGTCGAACCGTTGTTGGCCAGTACCAAGCCAACGCCCGATCCGCAGAACACAGCACCGATGATGGCAGCCATGAAAGGTTGGTCGCTCAGCCAATGTTCATGATACAGTTGGGTGGCCACTGTGGAGGCTACCGTCAGTGCGATAACGGCATAGACAGTCTTCACACAGAATTTCCATCCCAGAATATGTAGGGCTGCAATGAGCAGGACGGCATTGATGGCAAAATAATAAATCTGTGCCGGTATGCCGGTTCCCCAAAACAAGATAGATGAGACACCAGCTACGCCACCCGTCGAAATGTTATTGGGTAGCAGGAAGACGTTCCACCCGATACAATAGGAAATCATTGCGATGGTGATCATCACATAGTCTTTCAGTTCATTCAGCACAAAGGCTTTTGTTGTCTTTCCCATAGTTAGTGATGCAAATTTTGCTGCAAAGGTACAAATTATTCTTAACTCTTAACTCTTAATCTTAACTTTTTTGTACCTTTGCACACAAATTCGAATTTTAAAATGAAGAAACTGTTGATTGAGACTTACGGGTGTCAGATGAATGTGGCAGACTCGGAGGTGGTGGCTTCAGTCATGCAGATGGCAGGTTATGAGCCCTGTGAGAGTATCGATGAAGCCGATGCCGTCTTTCTGAACACCTGTTCGGTACGCGATAATGCAGAACAAAAGATATATCGCCGGCTGGAGGTGCTGGGAGCCATCAAACGTAAACGCCCGTTGGTCATCGGTGTACTGGGCTGCATGGCTGAGCGTGTGAAAGATGACCTGTTGAACAGATACGGTGCCGATCTGGTGGCTGGGCCTGATGCTTATTTGTCTTTGCCCGACCTGACGGCTCAAGTAGAGACGGGGCACAAAGCTATCAATATTGAATTGTCGACTACGGAGACTTACCGCGACGTGGTGCCTCAGCGTATTGGATTGGGTCATAGAATCAGCGGTTTTGTCAGTATCATGCGCGGTTGCAACAATTTTTGCCACTATTGTATTGTACCTTATACTCGTGGTCGTGAGCGGAGTCGTGATGTGGAGAGTATCTTGAGAGAGGTGCGCGACCTGCGTGATCGTGGCTTTAAAGAGGTTACTCTACTTGGCCAGAATGTAAATTCATATTGCCTTTCGGATGATCAGAACAGTCAGGAGGCCCCGAATGTCTTTGGTTTTCCCGAACTGCTGCGTCGTGTGGCGCAGGAAGCTCCCCAGATGCGTATTCGTTTTACTACGTCCCATCCCAAGGACATGAGCGACGATACACTGCGGGTTATCGCTGAGATGCCTAATGTTTGCAAGCATATCCATTTGCCTGTGCAGAGTGGGAGTGATAACATACTGAAATTAATGAATCGCAAATACACTCGTGAGTGGTATCTTGACCGTGTTGCCGCTATTCGTCGCATCATCCCCGATTGTGGCTTGTCTACTGACATCTTTGTGGGCTATCATAATGAGACAGAGGAAGATCACCAGCTGTCGCTGGATCTGATGCGCGAAGTGGGGTATGATTCGGCTTTTATGTTCAAGTATTCCGAGCGCCCAGGTACCTATGCTTCGAAGCATTTGCCGGACAATGTACTTGAGGAAGAAAAGATTCGTCGTTTGAATGAACTCATTGCCCTGCAGACAGAAATCTCTGCTCAGCAGAACAAGAAAGACGAAGGCAAGGAATTTGACGTGCTGGTAGAAGGCTTCTCGAAACGTAGTCGCGAACAGCTTTGCGGTCGTACAGAACAGAACAAGATGGTGGTGTTCGACAAGGGACAGCATCATATTGGTGAGATTGTCCGTGTGAGGATTACTGGCAGTACAAGTGCCACTTTATTTGGAGAAGAAGTATGAAGGAGTTCTTGCAAGTGCTGAGGCGTTTTGTGCCTCCTTATAAGAAATACCTAATACTGTCGGTGTTGTTTAATATCCTATCGGCAGTGCTCAACATATTCTCTTTTGCTGCACTGATCCCTATTCTGCAAATTCTGTTTCAGACAGGCGACGCAGAGGCTGCGACAAGTCTGATGGAATGGGACTGGACTAATGTTCAGACTGTGCTCATGAACAATATGAACTATTTGGTCAACCAAATAATTGCTGACTTTGGACAGACTACGACATTACTTTTTATCGGTCTTTTCCTTGCTTTGATGACGGCTCTGAAGACTGGGGCATATTTTTTCTCGTCAGCTACTATCATACCGATAAGAACAGGTGTAGTGCGTGATATTCGTAACTTGCTTTATCAGAAAATTACATCGTTGCCGTTGAGCTTCTTTTCCGAGGAGCGCAAAGGCGATATCATAGCCCGTATGAGTGGTGATGTGCAGGAGGTGGAGTCGAGCATTATGTCGAGTCTCGATATGCTTTTCAAAAATCCCATCCTCATTATTGTTTATTTCTTTACCCTGCTTTTCGTGTCATGGGAGCTTACGCTTTTCACGATTGTCTTTGTTCCCCTGTTCGGTTGGTTTATGGGCTTAGTCGGTCGCAAGTTGAAACGAAAGAGTATAGAAGCTCAGGCTCTATGGAGCGACACGATGAGTCAGGTGGAAGAGACGTTGGGTGGCCTTCGCATTATCAAAGCTTTTTGTGCTGAAGAAAAGATGAACCGACGTTTTGATCAAACCAATTCAAACTATCGCAATGACATCATGCGAGTGAATATCCGCCAGTCGTCAGCCCATCCAATGAGCGAGTTTTTGGGCACCCTGATGATTGTCATCGTACTTTGGTTCGGTGGCGTATTGGTATTGACGGGACATACCATCACGGGACCTTCGTTTATCTACTATATGGTGATTCTCTATAGTATAATTCAGCCTTTGAAAGATTTCTCGAAAGCCGGCTATAATCTCCCGAAGGGATTGGCCTCAATGGAGCGTATCGACAAAATCCTGATGGCTGAAAATACGATCAAGGAATCTACAAACGCCAAGCATATAGCAAATCTTGAACACCAGATAGAGTTCCGTAATGTCAGTTTTAAGTATGCTGACCAATGGGTGCTGCGCAACATCAACCTTATTATTCCCAAGGGCAAAACCATTGCTATTGTAGGCCAAAGTGGTAGCGGCAAGTCAACGCTGGTTGATCTGATTCCCCGTTATTATGATGTGCAGGAGGGCGAGGTACTTATCGACGGTATCAACGTGAAGGATCTGGGCATTCAGGATCTTCGCCAACTGATCGGCAACGTGAATCAGGAGGCCATTCTCTTCAACGATTCCTTCCGCAACAATATCGCGTTCGGTGTAGACAATGCCACAGACGAGCAAATTGCAGAGGCTGCCAAGATTGCCAATGCCTACGATTTTATCATGCAGTCAGAACTGCAATTTGATACTAATATTGGTGATCGTGGTGGTCGTCTCTCTGGTGGACAGCGTCAGCGTGTTTCTATTGCTCGTGCTATTTTGAAGAATCCGCCTATTCTGATTCTTGACGAGGCAACTTCGGCTCTTGACACAGAGAGTGAGCGACTGGTGCAGGATGCTTTGGAGCGACTGATGAAGACACGTACTACCATAGCCATAGCCCACCGCCTGTCAACTATCAAGAATGCTGATGAGATCTGTGTGTTGCACGAGGGCCGTATCGTAGAGCGAGGTACTCACGATGAGTTGCTCTCTGTTGATGGCTATTATAAGAAACTCAATGATATGCAAAGTCTGTAGAGCCTATGAGGGAGAGACTGTTTTTTCTACTGAAAGCATATCTATGGACGGTTCTGGTCTTCGTGATTGCCAAGGTGTGTTTCCTGTTCTATAATCAGGCGAACTATGATTTTACCTTTGGTGATGTAGCTGATATCATTTGGCACGGCCTGACCCTTGACCTGTCTGTAGCACTGTATATCATAGTCATCCCATTATTGTTTGTCATTATTAGTCTTTGGGTGAGTGTTCCGCGCAGGATTACTTCTTTCTATTGGGGGATTATCTCTTTGGCATTATCTTTGGCTTTTGTGGCTGACAGTTGTCTCTATCCGTTCTGGGGATTTAAACTCAATGCCACTTGCTTGCAGTATATAGAGACGCCCAAAGAAGCCTTTGCCAGTGTTTCAGCGGGCTATGTCTTCTTGAGCCTTTTTGCTGTTATTGTTCTTATGGGCATTATTTATTGGGTGTATCCAAAGACTTGGATACAGCGGGAAAAGGACGGTAAACGAGTGTTTGAGACTATTTTCTATATTTGCTTGATGCCCCTTGTCTTTATCGGCATCCGTGGAGGTGTTGATGAGTCGACGACGAACGTAGGACAGGTGTACTACTCTCAAAATCTGTTTTTTAATCATGCGGCTGTCAATCCCGTTTTCAGTTTTGTCTCCTCGTTTGAACATGGCGAGAAAGATTATTATCATTATAACTATTTTGAAGACGATGTTTGTGAATCGTTGATAAAAGATGTCTATACAACGGAAAGTGTTAATGTGGATACACTGCTGAATACTCAACGGCCCAATATTATTGTGATACTTTTGGAAAGTTGCGGAGCAGTCTTTACACAGTTGGGTGGCAATACAGATGTCATGCCGCACTTCAATCAAATTGCCTCTGAGGGTATCTGCTTTACCCATTGCTATGCTAACTCTTGGCGCACTGATCGAGGAACTGTCTGTACGTTGAGCGGTTGGCCGTCGTTCCCCAGTGCATCGGTGATGAAGATGCCCGATAAGAGTCAGACCATGCCTTCAATTGCCAAAACACTGAAGCAAGAACATTACGATACCCACTATCTCTATGGTGGCGATATTAACTTTACTAATATGCGGGGCTATCTGGTGGCTACAGGATGGAATCGGTTGACAAGCATGACTGACTATTCGGCAGATGAGCAAAAGACCTCCCAGTGGGGTGTGCATGACGATATCACCTTTGAGACACTTTATCAGATGGCTACAACAGCGCAGAGTCCGTTCTTAATCGGCTATTCAACCCTCAGTAGTCATGAGCCGTGGACGGTGCCTGTCAGCCGTTTCGATGATAAGATTCTCAATGCGTTCTCCTATCTGGACCAATGTATAGGGAACTTTATTGAGCGAATGAAGGCTACGCCTGTATGGAATAATCTGCTGATTGTGCTGTTGGCTGATCATGGAATCCCCTATAAGGACCTTGATGAAACAAAGCCATTGCGCAACCTCATCCCTGTGGTGTGGACTGGTGGTGCCGTTAGGGAGCCTCGGAAGATTGATTATATCTGCAATCAGAGCGATATCGTCGCTACCCTACTGGGGCAGTTGGCGCTAAACCATAATGACTTTACTTTTAGTCGCGATGTGTTGAGTAGCACCTATCGTTATCCTACAGCCGTGCATAACTACAACAATGCTCAGTCGATGATCGACTCTACGGGCTTTATCCTCTATGATTTCGATGCTGATCAGTTTCTAAAGCAGGAAAGCGGAGATGCGGATCGGATGTTAAATATTAGTAAGGCGATCTTGCAAAAAACAACTGAAGACCTTAAACAACGATGATGAAAAAAAAGTATGATTATCTTGTCGTAGGTAGTGGACTCTATGGTGCCACTTTTGCTTATTTTGCTCGTCAGAATGGTAAACTCTGTCTTGTCATAGACAAACGCAACCATTTAGGAGGCAATATTTATTGCGAAAATCGCGAAGGGATCAACATCCATAAATATGGGGCACACATCTTTCATACTGACAATAGTTTGGTGTGGCATTTTGTCAATCGTTTTGTCACTTTCAATCGTTACACTAACTCTCCTATTGCTAATTATAAGGGGCGGCAGTATAACCTTCCCTTTAATATGAACACATTTTGTCAGATGTGGGGTGTGCTGACGCCAGATGAAGCGAAGGCAAAGATAGAAGAACAGCGGGCAGAAGCCTTAGCTATCATGAGAGAAGCGGGAGTTGACCGACCGCGCAATTTGGAGGAACAGGCTTTGTCGCTTATCGGAAAGGATATATATGAAATCCTTATCAAGGGCTATACGGAAAAACAATGGGGCAGGAAGTGTTCAGATCTTCCAGCTTTTATTATCAAGCGCCTACCTGTTCGTTTTGTCCATGACAACAATTATTTCAACGATCAGTTCCAAGGTATTCCCATCGGTGGGTACAATAGGCTGATCAATGGGCTGTTGGAGGGGATTGAGACGAAGACGGATGCTGATTTTTTCGTGAATCGTTCTTATTGGGAATCGTTGGCGGAAAAGATTGTTTTTACGGGTAAGATCGATGAATATTACGATTATCGTTTTGGTAAGTTGGATTATCGCAGTCTGACTTTTGAGCACAAGACTCTCAATACACCAAACTATCAGGGAAATGCAGTCATGAATTATACCGATCGTGACGTTCCTTATACGCGTACCATTGAGCACAAGCATTTCGAGATGTTTGGATCGTCTGTTTACAATTGTCCGAAAACAGTTGTTACATGGGAGTATCCTGTAGAATGGACAGAAGGTAAAGAACCTTATTACACTGTCAATGACGAGCGAAATACAAATCTCTATAGCCAATATCAGCAACTGGCTCAACAAGAGAAAGATGTTCTTTTCGGGGGGCGTCTGGCTGAATATAAGTATTACGATATGGCACCTATCGTGGAAAAAATTATGAAATTATGGGAAGTCATTTGATGGAGAAGTTCGTTTACTATATTATTTATGGTTTGGCTTATGTGCTTTCACTCTTGCCTTTCCGGGTTCTCTACTTCTTGTCAGATGGTTTGTACATTGTTGTTTACCATCTCGTTGGATATAGGCGTAAAATCGTAAGAAAGAATATCAGTTCTTCTTTCCCGGAAAAGAGTGAAACGGAATTGCATACTATTGAACGGGCGTTTTATCATTGGTTCTGCGACTACATATTTGAGACGATAAAGCTGCTTAGTATCAGTAATGAGAAACTATTAGAGCATATAGAATTTAGAGGTGTGGAACAGATGGAAGAAGCCTTTGATCGAGGACAGAATTGTGCAGCTATTCTTGGGCACTATTGCAACTGGGAATGGCTGTCGGCCACAGGGTTGGCTTTCCGCCGCTTTCCTCAGGCAGTGATGGGGCTCATCTATCATCCGCTGTATAATAAAGCTTTTGACCGTTTGCTCATCAATGTCCGTTCCTCGCAGGGAGGTGTTTGTATCCCTAAACAAGATATACTGCGTTATCTTGTTAATTATAAACGAGAAAAACGGAACTATCTGTTTGGTTACATCAGCGATCAGACGCCTCGTATGCACAACATCCACCTGTGGCTTACTTTTCTAAATCAAGATACGCCAGTTTTTACGGGAGGAGAACGCATTATGAAGAAAATGGATGATGCAGTCTTCTATGTAGATATGCAACGGCCTTATCGGGGACATTATATCTGTACTTTCAAACAGGTAGCGTCCCATGCCGCCACAGAGGCAGATAATGCCATTACTATCCGATTTTTCGAGATGCTTGAAACTACTATACGTCGGCAACCGGCTTTTTATCTCTGGACACACAATCGATGGAAGCACACCCATGCCGACTTCGACCGCGAATATATTATGGTAAACGGAAAAGCCATACTAAAGTATGAAGAGACTGATAAGAATTTATCCTGAATACGAGTATTTGCGCAGCTATCTCCAACAATTGCCAGAGATAATGGAGAACAGTGGCACCTATATTTACGGTGGAAGGCGTAATCTAATCAAGAGCTTTACGGCTCCTGACGGTACCGAACTGAACGTCAAACGTTTCCACCAGCCTGCGATACTTAATAATATCATCTATTCTACCGGTCTTCGGCAGCCTAAAGGACAACGGGCCTTTTTTTATCCGGAACGATTGTTATCCAAAGGAATAGAGACACCGAAGGCTGTTGCTTATATAGAAGAGCGAAGCAACTTTGGATTGCTGGGACAGAGTTATTTCATCAGCCTGCAGTGCCCTTACAGGCATCTGCTCTATGAGATGGGTGATGCCACGCCTGAGAACTACGAGCCTATGGCTATTGCATTGGCTCGATTTGCTGCCCACATGCATAACCAACAGGTGCTTCACCGTGACTTCTCTCCGGGAAATATCCTGTGGGAATTTCAGCAATCCTATCAATTCTCTATTGTTGACATTAATCGTATGAGATTTGGGGAAGTCTCAATGGAAGATGGCTCTAAAAGTTTTGCCCGCTTATGGGGCCCTAAGCGATTTATCCAGTTGCTGGTAGAAGAATATGCCCGTCAACGCAACTTCAATCCTCAAGCCTGTGTTGATATCACGATGAAAGCCCGCACTTCCTTTTGGACCCGATATAGCAAGAGACATGAAGTAAAATTTAAACTTGAACTATGATTCGCATACTTGTCATACGCTTTCGTCAGATGGGCGATGCCATTCTGGCCACACCTATGCTCAATACACTTAGGAAGAACTTTCCGGATGCTGACATTACTTTCGTACTCAACGAACGCATCGCTCCACTGTTTGACGGGCATCCTGCTATCAGCCGCACCATTACCTTCAGCGATGACGAACGCCATTCATTCTTTACATACCTTAAGAAAGTATGGCATGTGGTTCGCGATACACGTTATGATGTCATTATTGATATGCGTTCTACCATTAATACTCTGCCTTTCACACTATTCTCTTTGCACAGCACATACCGCATCGGGATACGCAAGCCATACACCTATGGCATCATGAACCACCGTTTCGAGGGCTGCGAAAGCCATGAGAGTATGATCAGCCATAACTTACGGCTGACAGAGCCTTTAAGAGGGATGATTGATAACGGCACGTGGAAAGAGGACAGGAACTTGACACTAAGTATTACCGAAAAAGAAAAACAGGATTTCTACCTCTATATGCAACAACAGGGCATTGATTTCAATCGTCCCATTATGCTCGTTGGCGTTACGGCAAAACTGCCCGATAAGACATGGCCGGAAGAGCGTATGACGGAAACATTACGACGATTCGTCAACACCTTCCCACAATGGCAACTCATCTTCAACTATGCTCCCGGACGTGAGGCCGATAATGCCAGACGCATTTCTGATACCCTTCAACTCCCGTCACACATATTCCTCAATATTGCCGCAAAGTCGCCACGCCAGTTGGCTGCCTTGGCAGCAAATTGTACAGCCTATTTCGGCAATGAGGGCGGTGCCCGCCATATTGTCCATGCAATGGGGGGCCCTTCATTAGTTATTTGTTCGCCCAATGCCAGCAAGACCACGTGGCTACCACAAGATACCGATATTCCTGCTCAAGGAATTGCTGCTTCCGATATTACTGATGTCACTGGACTTACTCGTGAAGCACAGTACAACAGTATCACCGTAGATGTGGTATGGAAGCGATTACAGGCCTTTTGTCAGCAGTTGTCGGTATAAAGTAATATATTGTTCCGTATAATGCTGGTAATTAAAAGTCTCTGAGTAGGCTTTTGCATCGTCTGCCTCCTGCGAATCCTTTCGCCATGTGACGAGAGCATCCTTGACCGTGGCAGCCATTGTTTTAGGCGAATAGTCATTCCAGTAGGTTGCATGGGGACCACATACTTCAGGCAGACTACTATAGCGGGAAGAAAATACCTTGCAGCGAAAACGCATGGCTTCCAGAACGGGGATGCCGAAGCCCTCCAGACGGCTTGGGAAAAGGAAAGCCTGAGCGTGTTCGTAGAGCCAATGCTTCTCTTCGTCCTTGATTTTACCTGTCAAGAATACACGCCCCTCACCTTCGTTGTCTATCTGCTGTCGGAGTTGTTGGGCAAAAGCGAAATGGTCGTCGCCACAGATATAGAGTTTGTGATTGGGGAAATGGCGCATCATTGGCACTAACGTCTGGAAGTTTTTCTTCTCTCGAATCTGGCCGATGGTGAAGAAAAATTGCTCGTCTTCGGCACTTACGAAAGAAGGGCGCAGTTGCTTTTCCGACTCATGATTGGCAATGCCATTGTATATGACGTCGATGGACTGAGGACGGATATGATAGTGAGCTAAAATATCGTCCTTGACATACTGCGATATACAAGTCAGATGATAGCTTCGGTGCATACGTAGCCAAAGCTGCACGATATGCCGCCAGCGGTGCACGCCACTCTTCTCACGGAGGAAATTCAGGTCGTGAACGGTCAGCAGCTGAATCGTATGGCGGTCTCCCCCACGCAGGTGATACTGCTGATCAGTGGCATGCCATAGGTCTATATGCATACCGAGTTTCCGTAAGTCTTTGCGTATGTGATGACGACGGATATAGTCTATGTCTGACCCGAAGGTACCTACAAGGTGGTCTGGAACGATAAATATCAGATGCATATCTGATGGATGCATCTGGGCTAATAGCGGTGCATAGTTACGGGCTATCTCACCAAAACCGCAGAAATCGGCCAAGTGAGAGAAATCAACAAGCACATTCTTCATCGTTTGGTTATTTGAAGACTCTGGTATCGTGATAATCGTGATATGAATGGTCGAAATCCACATAGTCGAAACCGTGGATTCGTCGTTTATTTTCTGGTGGCAATTTCATGTAGTCACCGTACAGACACTTCAGGTAAGCATCGGGCTGTTCCACGCCCATCAACTCATGACCCTCAAACATGATTGGGGTCGGCTTGCCCATTGTCTCATGTTTCATTACACTGCGCTCACCGGTATTGTAGTCGGCAATGAGGGGAGCCGTCTCGTAGTCATAAGTAGTCTGGATGCGTTTCTTCATTCGCTGCAGAGTGATGTTCTTCACTGTGGCCTGCAATAGTCGTGGCAACCACGAGGTATAGTTATGGCCTCGCTTATAAGGATCTCGGCTACGCAAATAGATCCAACTCTCCATCATGTGCATCAGTCCGATGAGCAGACGACGATGCCAGCGTTGCGCGGGCACACCGTCAATAGGACACACGTCAATATAGACGCCACCGAGTTGGTTGAGCGACCACCGTTCAATGAGCGTTGTACTGCCATCAATCACCTTCAGAAGTACGCTGGTGCAATTCTCGTCTTTCTCGAAGGTTTGTATCTCAAAAGGTTTAGGCAGCCACTCATCGGCATGTTTAATAAATCGCTCATAGTCAGGACGGGGCATGGCGATGTCGGCATCATCGTCCCAAGGGATGAAGCCTCCGTGGCGTACAGCCCCCAGCATAGTACCATCGGAAAGCCAGTAGCGTATGCCGTGTTCACGGCACACTTTGTCAACGGTTACCAAAATATTAAGTATGCGTTGATGTATGTCTTCTATCTTATAATTGGCCATTGTTTTTCTTTCTTGTTGTTGTAGATCGGACGGTGGCAAAGTTACAAATAAAAACCGAGAAACTCACACCTTTTAAAAGAAAATTCTCAATAATGAAGAATTTTAAACCTTGCTCCTTGAGTAACTTTTTTATATTTTGATTTTCTTGTTTTGAGCAGAGGAGGCATAAGTTCCCAAAGATGCTTTTTTGCGGGGCAAAAGATAATCAAATGGGGGGTGCAGAAAAATTGATTATCAAATGGTCGGCATTTGATAATCAAATGACTTGGAAAAGATAATCAAATGGCGAGCAAAAGATAATCAAATGGAAGTGAAAAGATTATCAAACCGAAGTCAAAAGATAATCAAATCGCGACCAAAAGATAATCGAAGTAAAAATGGTCGGTGGCAGAAATGATTGGAGGGATATTTCTACACCTTTTTATATATGCGTGCGCACGCGCGCACGAAGTCAAAAAACATTTCACTCCCACAACTTTTTGAACTACTTTCTTATATCGAATTCATGTTTTTTTATCCTGTTGGTACAGAAAATTCAGGATTTTTGTGTACTTTTGTACCCATGAATCAGACACTAACTATTGGATTGGATGCTAAACGCATCGTGCGCAATGGGACGGGACTGGGTAGTTACGGACGAACGCTGGCTAACGACTTGGCACAGATAAATGGACTAGATCTTAGGCTCTATGCTGTTGATAAGGGGCGTGATGATCTGCGCAATCAAGTTTCGGAAGGTGATAATCTGCATTTCTGCTATCCGCGTGGTTTCTACAAGATAGGACCGGGTAAGGCATTGTGGCGTTCAAAAGGTATTGTGCGCCAACTCAAGGCCGATGGAGTGGAGGTCTTTCATGGTCTTTCCGGTGAGTTGCCTCAGGGATTGGGCAAGGCAGGTATCAGAAGTGTGGTGACCATTCATGATCTGATTTTTATGCGCCATCCGGAATATTACAAGAAGGTGGACGTGAGTATTTATACCCATAAGTTTCGGCAGGCGATTCGCGATGCGGATTGTATAGTAGCCATCAGCGAATGCACCAAACGTGACATCTGTGAATTGGGTGGTATTAGCGGTGACCGCGTTGAAGTGGTCTATCAGAGTTGTGCCACCAGATTCGCAGCCGAGCCTTTGCCGCAGAAAATGTGGCAGGTTCGTAGTCATTATGGTTTGCCCGATTCCTATGTGCTTAACGTGGGTTCCATAGAGGAACGCAAGAACGTCTTGTTGGCTGTCAAGGCACTGCGGTATCTGTCTGAAGATGTGATGTTGGTGATTGTGGGGCGGCGTACACCATATATGAAGCAGATAGAGCGGTATATGGTGGAATGGGGATTGTCCGATCGGGTTATTATTCTACACGATGTGCCCGATGACGACTTGCCTGCCATCTATCGTATGGCTAATGCGTTTGTCTATCCATCGCGCTATGAGGGTTTCGGCATTCCTATCATCGAAGCCATCCGTATGGGTTTGCCCGTGGTTGCCTGCACAGGGTCGTGCTTGGAAGAGGCCGGAGGTCCTGATAGTATTTATGTGGATCCTGATGACGATGAAGGTATGGCTCATGCAATCAGTCAAGTTCTTTTCGGTGCTGAAGGGCGACAGCAACGCATTGAACGAAGCCAAACCTACGTGCAGCGTTTTGAAAACACGGGGGCAGCACAGAAGTTTGCTGATATCTATAGATCCTTACTGTAATACTTTCAGCGAGTATGTGTTATATCGGCTCTTAGTTCTCAAAGTCTTTAAGGGGGGCTTATTCGTGACTGGAGAAGTGAGTGGTGGCATACTCCCTGTAGGGAAGTTCTAAGTCAAGATAGTGGAAATTGTGTTGTCGCCGATTAGGAGCGGCAGGAGGAGTCATGTAGTCGCCATATTTCTGCGACAGATAGGCGTCATATTGCTCGTAGCCTTTCAATTGTATGTCCTCAAACTCGTAAGATGTAGGCTTTCCAAGAATACTTTTTTCCATGCAGCCGTGATAGCCGTCGTCATAGTCTTGTACTAAATGTGACTGCTCGTAGTCATATTTAAGTAGCAAATGACGGATGTCGACTTGCAATTGTGGTACAGTATAGAGGCGACGGCAAAGCAAGGGCAACCACGAACTGGGGCCGTGACCATGGCGATAGGGATCTCGATGGGTGAAGTAAAGTTTCTTGCGTAGCAGTTTATAGCGCCAGATATGCCATAAGCGTGTCAGAACATTTGAAGGTACACCATCAAGCGGAAATACATCGATATAGATACCACCGAGATAATGCAAGTGGGCACGTTCAATAAGTGTTGTATTAGCATCCTGTAGCTTGGCAAAAGGCAGAGGATAAGTAGCGTCATTCTCAGCACACACCAGCTCATAGCGTTTTGGCAGCCATTCGCTGGCATGAGCAATGAGACGATCATAATCGGGACGAGGCATACAAATGTCAGCATCATCGTCCCAGGGAATAAAGCCTTTGTGACGGATGGCTCCCAACATGGTGCCGGCCGTGATGTAGTAACGCAGGTTATGGGCCTCACAGGCGGCATCAAGAGCCGTCAGTATGCCGAGCATGTTTCGATGCAACTGTCTAAGATCGTAGTTGGCCATTATGCTTTATTTCTGCCGATACCAAATATCCGTTTCTTACTTCGACTTTTAGGTCTGGCTCCATGTGTGTTATAACAGCTCTTGGGGCATAAGTTCCGTAGCCTTTGCAAAGTCTTCAGGAGTATCCAGTTCGTAGCTGAAGAAATTGGTGGTGTCTATTACATGGAACGTATGCCCTTGGGCAATGAGACGTTCGAAAGCTCGCTCGTAGAATATATCGATGAGTCCTTCCTGTTCAATCATCTTGTCAAGTTCGCGGAAAAGGGCATCCGAGTAGTCAGCTGCGATTTTCTCGATGCCCACGCTCTCGCCCAACGCCTCGTCGGGGCTACAGGTCTTGCTGATTTCCGTAATGTTCATGTTGTCGTCTACGACAACCTTCATTTCTTCATCGCCCAACTCATGACGGTTTAAGGCCAAGGCCGATCCTTGCTGACGAGCCACTTCTGCCACAGCGGCGGGGTCGCACAGGATGTCGCTATCCATGAGCAGAAACTCGCGTCCACGTACCACCTGACCTGCCAGCCATAGTGAATAGACGTTGTTGTTGTGTTCGTAGTCGGGGTTGTCGATGAAGTGAATGTTGAGTTGTGGGTAGTGTGTCGTGAGGAAATCGCGAAGCATTTGTGCGTAATAGCCTGTGACGACAACCAATTGGCTGATGCCAGTCTGTAACATGGCATCAACGGTACGTTGCAGAAGTGTCTTACTACCTACTTCAAGCAAGCATTTCGGCTTTGTGTCGGTCAGTGGGCGCAGGCGTTTGGCCATGCCGGCGGCAAGGATAACTCCAATCATAATGGTGATGATTTACGAATTGACGCACCTCAGAATAGTATCTACCACTGTCTGTGTCTGCTCTTTTCTGCCAAGAGTAATGCGCAAACACGACTCCAGACCCTTGTCGGTCATGAACTTGATTTTATAGTGTTGCTCGGCCAGAGCCTGCTGCAATGCTTCCTTTATGGCGATGGGATACTTTATGAGAATGAAGTTGGCCACCGACTTATATACCTTGAAGCCGGGCAGGTTTGCCAACTCCTTCTTGTACAACTGGCGTCCCCATTCCATGTCGTCGGCTACGTGACGATAATGCTCGTCGCTGTCGAGAGCAGCCAATGCCACGGCCTCGGAGAAGCGGTTGTAGCCCAGATATTTATTGATGTAACTCACGAAGTGGGTATGTCCCTGACCGATGAAGCCGAAGCCACAGCGCAGGCCGGGCAGTCCATAGAACTTAGAGAACGTGCGTGAGATAATCAGGTTCTTATACTTGTTTACCAATGGAGCTATGTAATCGGTATCGCTGGTAATGAAACTTGCGTAAGCCTCGTCGATAAGTACCATCGTGTCATCGGGAATGTTCTCCATAATACGTCCTATCTCATCGGAGGTAAGGCTGTTACCCGTTGGGTTGTTGGGCGATGCCAGAAGCAGCATACGCGGATGAATGCGATTGGTGTAGGCAATCACCTCATCAATGTCGTAGGCAAATGTGTCGCCCTGTTCGTGCAGAGGATACATTTCGAAGGTGCCATAACATTCATTGGCCACTTTATTATAGTACCACCAAGAAAACTCTGGAATCAAGATTTTTTTGTTGTCGCCCTTCATCAAGTAATAGTGTATGGCGTTCTTCAGAATATCCTCACCACCGTAGGCCAGCAGTACCTGTTCCTCCGGTACACCATAGATTTCGCTTAGGCGTACGGAGATGACGCTTTTCTTTCCCTCATCGTAAATGCGAGTGTAGAAACACAAATCCTTAGGATTGAAGTTCTTGATGGCTTCGACCACCTTTTGGCTTGGTTCGAAATTAAACTCATTCCTGTCCAAATAGTTCTGTTTGATATCCATAATTGTATTAAATTTGTGTGCAAAGGTACAAAATATTTTGTAATTCTTATTTCTTTATTCTTATTTTATTCTAAGATTTCTATAATATGATACAATGGGCGTCTTTTTACCTCTTGATAGATTTTGCCGATATAGATGCCCACTGTGCCGATGGAGATCAGCAAGAAGCCGCCAACTATCCAGATGCTAAGGATGAGCGACGACCAGCCTGCAACAGCCGTGCCGGTGATAATGGCATAGAGCACGTTGATGCCAATGACAAGGCTGATAAAGAGAAACAGCACCCCCAGATAGACAATGGCATAGAGTGGTTTCACTGAAAAAGAGGTGATGCCGTTCAGGGCCAGGCCCATCATTTTGCTCAGTGTGTATTTCGACGTGCCTGCCGTACGTTCGCTAATGGTATCATCAACCTTCGACGACTTCAGCCCCATCATCGGAATAAGCCCCCGCAGGTAGAGGTTCTTCTCTGGATAAGTAGCCAGGATGTTGAGTGCCTTACGGCTCATCAGGCGGAAGTCTGCATGGTTCATGATGTTTTCCACACCCATTGTGGCTTGCAGTCGATAGAAAGCCTCTGCCGAAATGCGCTTCAGCAGGGGGACAGCCGTGCGTTGCTCTTTTACGCCGTAGACTATCTCGCTGCCCTGAGCATGGGCATCCACCATTTTCTCAACGGCTTGAAGGTCGTCCTGAAGGTCGGCATCGATGGTAACCACCGCATCGGCCCATTCCTTGGCAGTCATCATGCCGGCCATGATGGCATTCTGGTGGCCCACGTTGCGAGCCAGATTGATGCCACGTATATGCCTGTTCTCCTTGTGCAGTTGGCAGATGATGTCCCACGTATGGTCGCGACTACCATCATTGACAAAGACCATCAGACTGTCGGGCGTAATCTTTTCCTTTGCAATCAGATCCTCGAAAAGAGCCGTTAGGCGTTCTGCGGAATGTCGCAGAATGTCTTCCTCGTTGTAGCATGGGGAAACGGTGGCAAGTCTGATCATTTCTGGCTATTTTTGGATGCAAAATTACAAAAAACTCCCTATATGCAGGTCATATTTTATGTTTTTTTTATATATTTGCACCCGAATTGAAAAAGGATGGGTAAAAATAGACAAAGATGAATCAGGTGATCACAATAGGACTGGACGCTAAACGCATCGTCAGAGACAGTACGGAACTTGGCAGCTATGGGCGGACACTGGCCAATGACTTGGCTATGATTGACGGATTAGATCTGCGTCTTTATGCTGCTGACAAAGGATGCAACGACCTGCGTCAGCAGGTGGCCGAAAGCGAACGTCTGCACTTCTGTTATCCGTCGGGCATCTATAGGATGTCGTTTGGCAAGTCGCTCTGGTGCAACAGAGGGCTTGTCGGCCAACTTAGTGGTGACGGAGTGACCGTCTATCATGGGCTTGCGGGCGAGTTGCCTTCAGGGCTGGACAAGGCTGGCATCAAAAGTGTGGTCACGGTCAGTGACCTCTGTTTCATGAGCCATCCCGAGTATTGTGATAAGGCTAATGTGAAGTCGGATGCTCGCAAATTCCGTCAAGCGTTGCAGAGGGCCAATCGCATTGTGGCCATCAGTGAAAGCGTGAAACGCGAAATTTGTGAGTTGGCCGAGATTGGCAGCGACTGCGTTGACGTGATTTACCAGGGTGGTACCCTTCGTTTTGTGTCAGAGCCCCTTCCGCAGAAGATGTGGGAGGTGCGCGACCGCTATGATCTGCCCGATCGCTATGTGCTCAATATTGGGACGATAGAGGAGCGTCGCAATGTGTTGCTGGCTGTCAAGGCGTTGCGTCGTCTGCCCGATGACGTGGCACTGGTCATTGTCGGACAGCCGACACCTTATATGGAGCTTTTGAAACAGTACATCGTGGAGAATCGGCTGGGCGAGCGTGTGCTCATGCTCCATAGTATCCCCGACGATGATATCCCCGCGCTCTATCGTATGGCTGACGCTTTTGTCTATCCCTCCCGTTACGAGGGGTTGAGCATTCCCGTCATCGAGGCCATCCGTATGGGGCTGCCTGTGGTGGCTTGTACGGGCTCTTGTCTGGAGGAAGCTGGCGGGCCGGATAGCCTCTATGTGAATCCCGATGATGAGGAGGGAATGGCCAATGCCTTACAGCAGGTTCTCATTGGTGCTCCTGACCGTGAGAGGCGGGTGGAACTGAGTCAATCCTACGTGCGGCGTTTCGACAATACAGATGCTGCCCGGAAATACGCAGATTTGTATATGTCTTTATGACCGTATGGAAAAGAAAAGGGAAGCATTGAAAAAACTGTTGGCTGCTGTAGAAAAGGAACTGCTGCACAAGCCTAACAAGAAAACACTTGACCGTCTGTCGTTGCTGGTGGGATTTCAGGACTGGGATTCTTTCCAGGATGCCTTGCATGGCGATGCCGACGGCAAGACCAACTACAAGTCATAAAACAAAAAAAGCATCGGAACCGTGTTATGCAGTCCGATGCTTGTTTTTGTTTGAAAGGGATTGTTCTTATTTCTCGGTTTTTATATTCGTGCGCTTCTCCTTGATACGAGCAGCCTTACCTGTGAGCTTGCGCAGGTAGTACAGCTTAGCGCGACGAACCTTACCGACCTTGTTCACTTCGATGCTCTCAATGTTGGGCGATTCAATGGGGAAGATACGCTCCACACCGATAGTACCAGACATCTTGCGAACAGTGAAACGCTTTTTCTCTTCGTGACCGACGATCTTAATCACTACACCACGATAGAGCTGGACGCGCTCCTTGGAACCCTCGATAATTTTGTAAGCGACAGTCACAGTGTCACCAGCCTTGAATTTGGGGTGCTGTTTGCCGGTTGCAAATGCTTCTTCAGCAACTTTAATTAAATCCATTTTTTTTGATAATTAATATTGTTGTATCGTTCCAGCGCAACATAACAGGCAACTCTCCTATCTTCCTGCCAGCGATTACGCGGAAAGCGGGTGCAAAGGTACGAAAAAATTTGCAAACTCCAAACTTTTTTCGTAATTTTGCACCAATTTGTTACTGTTTATTGCTTATGAAAGGTTTATTTTCCCTTACGGGCCTTGTGCTGATGGTGCTGCTGACAGGCTGCACAACGCACTATCGGCTGACCAATGTCAACCGGTCGAGAATAGTGATTGACAAACGCTATGATGCTACCCCCGATGCCCAGGCTGTGGCATTCTTGGCTCCCTATAAACAGAAGGTCGACTCGGTGATGGGCCCCGTAGTGGGGCGTGTGGCTCACGATATGTCCGCACG
This sequence comes from uncultured Prevotella sp., assembly GCA_947174835.1. Lineage (GTDB taxonomy): Bacteria > Bacteroidota > Bacteroidia > Bacteroidales > Bacteroidaceae > Prevotella. Next base: position 13,023 of record CAMWKM010000013.1, on the reverse strand, counting down.
GCGTCCGGAAGGCGATCTGTCGAACCTGCTGCCTGACATCTTTATGTATATGGCGAAGAATTACAATGAGAAGCCGGACTTTGCGGTTTACAACATGGGTGGCATCCGTGCCGAGCTTTCCAAGGGTGACGTCACCTATGGCGATGTACTCGATGTGGCACCATTTGAGAATAAGATATGCTTCCTTACCCTGACTGGCGAGAAAGTGTTGGAGTTGTTTGCCCAAATAGCCCGAAACGGTGGGGAGGGCGTTAGCAAAGGCGTGCAACTGGTCATCACCCCCGACGGTAAACTTGTCTCGGCCCGTCTGCATGGTAAGGAGATTGACCCGAAGGCAGGCTATCGCGTGACGACTATCGACTATCTCTCGCAAGGCAACGATGGACTGGTGGCCTTCAAGGATTGCACCGAGCTTTACTCGCCGCAGGAGGATTGGAACAATGCCCGTTACGTGATCCGTGATTTCTTCAGTGAGATGATGCAGAAAGGCCGGACCATCGAGTCAAGGGTGGAAGGACGTGTTGTTGTAGAAAAGTAAGATGATCTAAAGCGTAAGTATTTATGAAGAGATATATTTTCTTGGCCATTGTTTCAGCTCTGTTCTCGGCTTCTGCAGGAGCGCAAAAGACCCTCACCGTGCTTCATACCAGTGATACCCATTCGTGCGTCTTGCCGCTCAACAAGAATCTGGCCGACACGATGTTGGCTGATCGTGGTGGCTTCGTTCGTCGCATTGCCATGCTGAAGCAGGAGCGCGTGCAGGACCCGGATCTCCTGTTGTTCGACTGCGGCGACTTTTCGCAGGGCAGTAGCTACTATACTATGTTTCAAGGTGATGTAGAGGTGGGGCTGATGAACCAGATGCACTATGATGCAGGTACCATCGGCAACCATGAGTTCGACTTCGGGCTGGAGAATATGGCGCGCCTGTTTAGAAACTTGAACTTCCCCATCGTGTGTTCCAACTATGATTTCTCTGCCACAGAACTGGCCGGCCTTGTCAAACCATATATTATCCTGAAGCGCAAGGGCATCAAGATTGGCGTCTTTGGCCTTTGTCCGCCTCTTGAGGGACTGGTCTTTGCTAAGAACTACAAGAACATCCGGTTCCTCGACCCGTCAGAGAAGGCACAGGAGATGGTTGACCTGCTGAAGAACAAGAAGAAGTGCGACGTGGTCATCTGTCTGAGCCATTTGGGGTGGAAGGTGACGCAATGTTCCGATAATTATGTTATCCGGAATACCTCCGGCATTGACCTCATTCTGGGTGGTCACAGCCATACTTATCTGAAGGAATTGGGCTATGATACCGATAAGAGTGGCCGACAGGTGCCCGTTGACCATGAAGGTAAGCATGGCCTATTCGTAGGCAAACTGAAACTTGATTTCCGGAAAAAGTAGTCGTGGACAGCCTTGGGTGTATTTTTGTGACAAAGTGACAATGACAAAGTGACATTAAGCAGGTTTTGTGCTTTTTGTACGGAATGGTGAGGCTGGTAAGTGTAAATAGTATATATATAATTATAATATATATAATAATATATTATTATATATATTATAAAATAGGGATTCGCAAAATTGAAAGGTGCTTAATGTCACTTTGTCATTGTCATTTCGTCATTTTTGCGTATTCACTGGCTGTTGTCGACGAGCCGTAATATCGTGGCTGAAGACATGACGGATCGAAGTGTTCGATACGGTAGCGCGCGAAATGAGTTCAATCGTCGTTTGTCAGGACTCTGACACTGAGTGTTTCGGCATCGAAACGGACGTTAGCCCCACGCTCCACGAACAGTCTTAGCGCACCGCTGGCCGCCAGTTCGTGGGGTGTCCCTATTTGCAGCCCCTCTGTGCGGTTCATCAACCAAACGGTGTCGGCCACTTGCAGGGCCAGTTCCAGGTCGTGAGTAGAAAGGAATATGGTCTTTTGTGCCTCGCGGCTGATGCGCCGCAACAACAACAGCATCTCCACTTTGCTGGGGTAGTCGAGGAAGGCCGTCGGCTCGTCGAGATAGATGACAGGCGTCTGCTGAGCCAATGCCTTGGCAATCATCGTTTTCTGTCGCTCACCGTCGCTCAGCGTCTGTACCGGACGGTCTTTCAGATGGTCGATGCCGATGAGGCTGATAGCCTCGCGGCAAGCCGCTTTGTCGGCCTCAGACAGCCGTCCCCAGAATCCTGTATAGGGTGTGCGCCCCATCTCCACCAATTCGGTGACGCTCATCTGCTGCACGTCAGGCTTCTCGGTCAGTACGATGCCGATGGTGCGCGCCAGTTCGTGGCTTTTATACTCTTCCTGTGGTCGCCCTTCGAGCAGGATTTCTCCATCGAGTTTGGGCAGGAAAGCTGCCAGCGTGCGCAACAGGGTCGACTTGCCCACACCATTTTCGCCCAGCAGGCAGGTGAGACGACCACGCTTCAGGCTGGCCGTCACGCCGCCGGCCACCACACGGGTGCCTTGCTTGGTCTGATAGCCTATGCTGAGATTCTTCAGAACGACCGATGTATCACTCATTTACTGAAAAACTTTTTGCCTTGCTGAATGTTGATTCCCTTCTGTGGCTGACCCAGTTGTCGTCCCTGTAGGTCGTAGATGGCGGCTGTCGGCTGCTGACTATTGGCCGTCGACGGCAGGGGAGAACTGATGCCCAGTTCAACAGCCCGGTCGCTCACGGCAAAGTTGAACTGACGTGTCATCACGTAGCCGGTCTGGGAATCGCGCACAGTTACTGCGATGGTGACAAGCCTGTTTCCGATGAGGTCTGTCACCTTGAGTGTCGCACCCTCTGATTCACATATCAATCCATTGTCGGTAGATGGTAGCTCGCTTACGACGGTAAAGCTTTTGAAACCGGCAAAGTAGGGGCGCAGGTCAATGGTATAGCTCTCACTGGCCTTGATGCAGAAGTGGGGCTGAGCCAGCCACTCCAGATAGTCTTCCAAGTCGGTATAGCCATTGTTGTCATGATCCTCGTTGTTGTTGGCTATGTCGGGGTCTGTGCCGGACACTGTCTCATACCAGTTGGGGATGCCGTCCTGATCGCTGTCCCATCCTTCCGGGCGATTTGCCTGCGTGATGTTCAAACCGGCAAAGCCTTCCGACTCGTCTTCGTGGTCGATGATGCCCTCTTTCTGCGACTTGCTCCCTTTGGTAGAGGTTGTGCCGTTGAGGGTCTCGCTGATCATGCGTTCATCGTGGTTGGAGAGGACGGGCTGGTTGCAGCCCACGTCGCTGAGCACGCTTTGCAGAGCTTCTTCGGCAGTCTCCACCTTGGCGTATGATTCAAAAAACGGCTTTTCGACAAACACCGTCCAGTCGAGCTTCTGCCCGTTGGAGAGTGTATATTTGTAGGTTTCGTTCAGTTTGTCCTGTGTCTTCGAACCGTCTTGGTTCTCGCGGATGTTGCCGCTGACATAGTAGGCCTGCGAGCCGGAGCCGGTGCCTTCCAATTGAGCGTTGAGCAGGAATTTCTGCGAGGTCTTGGGCCCCATTTTGTAATAGTTGCCAACGAACTGCCCCTCGTGGGTGCCGCCGTCGGTAGCGCGCTTGCCCCAGTTGTAGACCACATTGTTGAATATGTCATGATGGCCGTCGTAGGCGCCACTGCCGTCCAAACCACCGGAGATACTCCAGTTGCGACCCTCGTTGTGAGCCAATAGGTTGTGATGGAACGATGCTCCTAAACCGCCAAACTCGCCACCGCCTATCGTCGCAGCGTAGCCGTGAGCCGTGCCGGCTCCGTAGTTGGGATGTCCGGCAATGTTCAGGGCCTCACTGATGAGCGTGCGTTGCAGGGTGATGTTTTTTGCACCGCGGGAAGAGAAACCTTCGTCGATGGTCCAAGCAATGGAGCAGTGGTCCATGATGCTGTGGTCGTTGCCCGCCATACCCATTCCGTCGAGCCCTTTGTTGGCATCGGCTTCGTCGAGAATGTGACCGCGATGTATGCGGATAAAGCGTGTGATGCCGTCGCTGGCCATGCCGAAGGGACTGCCACGGAACAATATGCCTTGTCCCGGAGCCGTCTGCCCGGCCACTGTCACGTATTTGTCGGAGCAGGTCAGCCGGCCTTGCAAGTAGATGACGCCTGCCACGTCGAAGACAATGGTGCGCGGACCGCTGATCTTGGTGATACCATAGCGGAAGGTGCCCGGTTGTGGATTGCTCACGTCATCGTCGAGCGAAGTCACATGATAGACCGTGCCTCCACGGCCACCGATGGCAAAGCGCCCGTAACCCTCGGCATCGGGGAAGGCCAAACGGCGTGGGCGGAAGGTCCAGGTGTCACCCTCGTAGACAGTACCGTCCTTGTCTTCTTCGTCAACCCGCCAATAGTAGGTGTTCATGGGGCTGAGGCCGGTCTGTACCAGTTTGGCTTCGGCAGTCGTTGCGGCCAGGTTCATGTTGTCTTTAGATGTACCTATGTAAACGTGGTGTTTTTTGGCAATGCCGGCTGCTGTCCATGACAGCATCGTCTGGCCATTGTCACAATTGGCATGTTCGTCCAGATTCTCGGGAGTGGGATCGGAGGCCGTTGTCAAGGGATTGGGACGGTCGAAAATCAAGGCATTGACAAACAGCGATGTCGTGTTGTAGCCTTGGGTGTAGTCGAATGTCGGGTCGGGTGTGGTGCGATAGGTAATCACGATGTCCTGTCCTTCTGTGGCAGTGAACTTGATGTATGATTGTGCACTGGTCGTGGTCGTCTCGGCGCGGTTGGTCTGTGCCACTCCCGTCAGCACCTTGGCACTGTTTACATACACGTCGAGTTCGGGGCCTTGATAGCCCGCTGGGTTGTTGTGGTAGGCCAGCAGTGAGTGCTCGCCTGCCGACAGGCCGCTGATGGTGAGTGTGAGGCCAACCTCACCTTTCTGAATCTGCGGTGTGTTGTTCTGGGCATCAAGGGCGTAGACTCCTACACCGTCACACACCAGCTTGGAGTATTTGTTCACACCGTCCTTCCACCATTCGCCTTTCAGTGTACGACCTGACGAGGTGCCGTCGATGGTGGCCGTGATGGTGATGCCATCGACGGTGACGGTGGATCGGGTCGTCGTCTCAATTCTCCAGGCTGTATAGCCGTCTTCCGTCTTGTCACTTCTATTATTGATGTCAATCCGCTGTGCCCCGATATTTACGCTTGAGAGCATGACGGTCAGTAGTAAAAAGAGTTTCTTCATATTTTTTTGAAATAGTAGTTTTAGTTGTAAATGATGTTGCAAAGGTACGAAATAAATTAAGAATCCATCAAGAATTAAGAATTATTTTGTAACTTTGCAGCCCAAATAGAAGCATCGACGTTAATATGAAGATACTTGTGACGGGAGCCAGCGGATTTATTGGTTCGTTTATTGTGGAGGAAGCTCTTAGGCGGGGAATGGATACTTGGGCAGCAGTCAGGGGAAGTAGCAAGCGCGACTTTCTGCAAGACGGGCGCATCCATTTCATCGAACTCAATCTGTCGAGCCGGTCTCAGTTGGAGGAACAGTTGCATGGCCATCAGTTTGATTATGTGGTTCATGCTGCCGGTGTGACAAAGTGTCTGAATGACAGCGACTTCTTTGAAATCAATACTGAAGGTACAAAAAATCTGGTGAATGCGCTCCTCAGTTTGCAGATGCCTGTGAAGCGCTTTGTCTATGTCAGTTCGTTGAGCATCTTTGGGGCCATTCGCGAGACGCAACCCTACGAGGAAATTCTCGAAAGCGATACACCGATGCCCAACACCAACTATGGTCGCAGCAAGTTGCAGGCCGAACTGTGGCTGGATAGCTTGCAGGCTCCCTTCCCCTACGTGATCCTACGCCCTACGGGTGTCTATGGTCCCCGTGAGCGCGACTACTTTATGATGGCCAAGAGCATCCGGCAGCACACCGACTTTGCTGTTGGCTTCCGGCAGCAGGATATCACCTTTGTCTATGTGCTCGATGTGGTGCAGGCCGTTTTCCTTGCCTGTGAGAAGGGGCAGACCGGACGGAAGTATTTCCTCAGTGACGGTCAGGTCTATCAATCGGCAACGTTCTCAAACCTTATCCGTAAGGAACTGGGCAATCCCTGGTGGATTCGCGTCACGGCCCCCATCTGGCTATTGCGCGTCATTACCTTCTTTGGTGATAAAATCGGGCATATAACGGGTAAGATCTCGGCTCTGAACAACGATAAGTTTCACATCCTGAAACAACGCAACTGGCGTTGCGACATTGAGCCGGCCCGACGCGAACTGGGTTATGAGCCCCAATATACGTTGACCGAGGGTGTGCCCTTGACGATTAAATGGTATAAGGAAAACGGATGGCTGTGAAAAGATGAAGTTCCTGAAGCAATTGTTTGCAATCGATAAGAGTCCTCGCAAGGGACTGATGCCGGTGGAGTGGGTGATGATGGCCTATCTGCTGGCCACATCGGTCATGATAATGGTGACCTACACCAGTTTGCTCCATCCCGGTCTGATGATAGGGATTCGCGTACAGGCACTTCTTGTGACGATGGCTTTGTGGGGTGTCTATCGGCTGATGCCTTGTCGGTTGACTACGCTTTTCCGTATTATTGGACAGTTCTCACTGCTCAGCCTCTGGTATCCCGACACCTATGAACTCAATCGTGCCTTCCCTAATCTCGACCATCTTTTTGCCGGATGGGAACAGACGCTTTTCGGCTGTCAGCCTGCTATCGTATTCAGTCAGGTGCTCGACTGGCCTGTTGTGAGCGAGTTGGTAACGATGGGCTATATAAGCTACTATCCGCTGTTCGTAGGCGTATCCCTGTTCTATTTTGTCTGGCGTTACGATCGCTTTGAGCGGGCCACCTTTGTCATATTGGCCTCCTTCTTCCTCTTTTATGTCATCTTCATTTTTCTGCCTGTGGCAGGCCCGCAGTTCTATTTCAAGGCAATCGGTATTGAGAATGTCTCCGCAGGTGTTTTTCCTGACTTGAAGGACTATTTTGGCAAGTTGGAGTTCGATGTGCTGGATCCGCAGTTCTCGCTGCCTATCCCCGGCTATGCCGATGGCTTCTTCTACCATATTCTTGAGTTTACCCACAATGCCGGTGAGCGTCCTACGGCTGCTTTCCCCAGTAGTCATGTGGGTGTCACTGTGGTGGCGATGTGGCTGGCATGGGAGAGTCGCAACCGTTGGTTGTTCTACACGCTCCTCCCCTTTGCCGTACTGATGTTCTTTGGCACTTTCTACATTCAGGCTCATTATGCCATTGATGCCATTGCAGGCATTTTTGTGGGCACGGCCATGTATTTCTTGCTTCGCTATTCCTACAATTTCATCAAGAAAATAGGGTAACGTATAAAAAATCTCATTTATCACTTCTTATTTTTCATTTATTCTTTGTACCTTTGCAGCTGAAAACAAAATACAGCGATAACGGCTATGGGCGGATTTTTTGGAACTATTTCTACAAAAGACTGCGTAAACGACTTGTTTTACGGCACAGACTACAATTCTCATCTTGGCACACGACGTGCAGGCCTTGTCACATTCGACAAGGAACGTGGATTCTCACGCAGCATCCACTCTCTGGAGCGCGATTACTTCCGCTCGAAGTTCGAGGACGAACTGAACGATTTCTCCGGTAATCAGGGACTGGGTGTCATCAGCGACACTGATCCGCAGCCCATCATTATCAACTCTCACCTGGGGCGTTATGCTGTGGTGACGGTGGCCAAGATCAATAACTTGCGGGAGATTGCCGATGAATTGTTGGCACAGCGTATGCACCTCAGTGAACAAAGTGCCAACAACCTGAACCAAACGGAGCTTGTAGCACTGCTTATCAATATGGGGAGCACTTTTGTGGAGGGCATCAATCTGGTCTATCGTAAGATCAAAGGTTCGTGCTCTATGCTTATCCTGACCGAGGACGGCATCATTGCTGCCCGCGACTTCTTGGGGCGCACGCCTATTGTTATTGGTCGGAAAGAGGTTCACAAGTTGTCACCCATCGGTACTGATGACTGGGAGAAAGCCTACGCTGTGAGCAGCGAGACCACCAGTTTCCCCAATCTGGACTACAAGCCTGTTCGCGATGTGGGGCCTGGCGAGATTGTTCGTCTTCGTGCTAATGGTTTCGAGGTGCTTCAGCCCGCTTTCAAGCGTTGCCAGATTTGTTCCTTCCTGTGGGTCTATTACGGATTCCCCACCTCATGTTATGAAGGTATCAATACGGAATATGTGCGTGAGAAGAATGGTCGCATGATGGGACAGCATGACGATGTAGAGGCTGATTTGGTGTGTGGCATCCCCGATTCGGGCGTAGGTATGGCCTTAGGCTACTCGGAAGGTTCGGGTATTCCCTACAAACGTGCCGTGCTGAAATACAATCCCACGTGGCCACGCTCGTTCACTCCCGGCAATCAGAGCCGGCGTGACTTGGTGGCTAAGATGAAACTGATTCCCAACGAGGCACTTTTGCGCGACCAGCGTGTTGTGTTCTGCGACGACTCCATTGTTCGTGGCACCCAATTGCGCGACAATGTTAAGGAGTTTATCCAGAATGGAGCCAAGGAGGTTCATGTGCGCATTTCTTGTCCACCGCTTGTCTATGGTTGTCCTTTCATCGGGTTCACCTCGTCAAAGAGTGACTTGGAGTTAATAACCCGTCGCATTATTCGTGACTTTGAGGGCGATGATAAGGCTAATCTCGATAAATACTCGAAGACCGATTCGCCGGAATATAAACGGATGGTCAACGAGATAGCCAGCCGGTTGGGACTCACCTCCTTGAAGTTTGCCCGACTGGAGGACCTTGTAGAGTCAATAGGCTTGCCTAAGGATCACGTCTGCACCCATTGTTTTGATGGCAGCAGTTACGACCAGCAAGACAACGGTGAGTTCTTTGGATAAAATATAACCGAGACCTTCAAAGAGGGTCTCGGTTTCTTTTTGCGTCTTATATTTCTATAGATTTTTGCAATAGCAACGATGGCGACGATGCTGTCGACTTTCCAGATATTGCCACTGAGAGCGTACAGCCTCGTTTGCTTCCATCTGCGGCATTGCCTCGGCATAGCGGAAACCGTAGCGCTGGAATTGTCGGATGAGGTCGTCAAAGATCAGCGCGTTGGCACCTTTTTGGCGATATTCGGGCAGCACTCCGATTAAGAGAAGGTCTACCGTATCTGTCTTATGCCACTTTAGGATGCGTAACATTTGCCACCAACCCATTGGGAAAAGCCGTCCATCGCGGGTCTTTTGCAGTGCCTTGGAGAATGAGGGGAAAGTTACGCCGAAGGCTACCATCTTGTCACCGTCCATGACCGACGTGATCAGGTTCGTGTCGGCTATCTTGATATAGTCGTCGATAATCTTATCAATCTGCCGCTCCGACAGGTGTGAGTAGCCATAAAGATTACTATAGGTCTCGTTGACTAATTCAAAGATCTTGCGTCCCCAACCTCCTTGCAACAGGTCATGGCGCGAAAACTTTTGAACGCGCAGGCCGTAGCGACGGGTGATCATTTCAGCAACCTTGGAAAACTTGTCAGGCACTGTCTCAGGTACCGTCACCAGATACTCCATATAGTCGTTGTCCTTACGGAATCCACCCAGCCGGTCCAAATGCTCAGGATAGTAGTCATAGTTGTAGTTGACATACATGGTAGACAGTTCTTTGAAGCCTTCTACAAGCATACCTTCACGGTCAGTGTCGATGAAGCCCATTGGACCGACCATCTGGTTCATGCCGCGTGCTCGCCCCCAGTCCTCTACGGTCTGAAGCAATGCCTTTGATACCTCAATGTCATCAATGAAATCGAACCACCCGAATCGTACCTGCTGCACGTTCCACCGTTCGTTGGCCCGCCGGTTGATAATAGCGGCCACACGCCCTACTATCTGTTCGTCGCGAAAGGCCATGAAATATTCCGCCTCGCAACATTCAAACGAAGGGTTCTTGTCGCGACGCAGGGTGGCCATTTCATCGAAGAACAAATAGGGGACAGCATAATCATTACTACGATACAAGTCATAGTAAAACTGTATAAACTGGCGTAGTTGCTTTCGGTCAGTGACTTTTCTGATCTCAACAGGAGTCATTGGCTATATTCGAGTAAGATGAACTTAGTCTACAATCAGGTTCTCGCCGGTCATGTCCTTGGGCTGCTCCAGTCCCATGATATGCAGGATTGAGGGAGCAACGTCAGCCAGACGGCCATCCTTCACCGTAGCCGAATTGTTGTCGGTCACATAGATGAAAGGCACGGGGTTCAGCGAGTGAGCCGTGTTCGGTGTGCCGTCGGCATTGACTGCATTGTCGGCATTGCCATGATCGGCAATGATGATAGCCTCGTAGTCATTGGCCTTGGCAGCTTCGATAACCTCATGCACGCAGTTGTCCACGGCACATACGGCCTTAGCTATGGCATTGTAGACACCTGTATGTCCCACCATATCTCCATTGGCGAAGTTCACCACGATGAAGTCATATTGTTGTGTGCCTATGGCAGCCACCAACTTGTCTTTCACCTCGTATGCGCTCATTTCCGGCTTTTGGTCATATGTAGCCACTTTGGGACTGCTCACCAAGATGCGGTCCTCACCGTCGAAAGGTGCTTCGCGTCCACCGTTGAAGAAGAAAGTCACATGTGCATATTTCTCTGTCTCAGCGGTATGCAACTGACGTTTACCCTGCCGACTGAGATATTCTCCCAAAGTGTTCTCCACGTTCTCCTTGGGAAAGAGGATATTCACGCCTTTGAAGTTGGCGTCGTATGGTGTCATGCAGTAGTACTGCAAACCGGGAATCGTGTTCATTCCAAATTCCGGCATATCCTGCTGAGTGAGCACGACGGTCAGTTCCTTGGCACGGTCGTTGCGGAAGTTGATGAAGATGACCACGTCGCCCTCTTCAATCAGTCCGTTGACAGAGGCGTTGTGGATAGGCTTGACAAACTCGTCCGTTACGTTCTCATCGTAACTCTCCTGCATGGCCTGCACCATGTCCGTAGCCTGCTTGCCTTCGCCCTTGACCAAAAGATCATAGCCTTCCTTTACGCGTTCCCAGCGCTTGTCGCGGTCCATGGCATAGAAGCGACCCACGATACTGGCGATTGCAGCATCGTTGTCGGCACACACCTTCGTTACCTGCTCAATGAATCCCTTGCCGCTGCGGGGATCGGTGTCGCGACCGTCCATGAAACAGTGCACAAATGTCTGGTTCTTCAGACCATAGTGCTTACCCACTTCAATCAACTTGAACAGATGATCCAGACTTGAGTGCACTCCACCATCGGAGCAAAGCCCCATCAGGTGTAGCTTCTTGCCCTTCTCCTTAGCGTATGTATAGGCAGCCTTCACTTGGGCGTTCTCCACAATTGAGCCGTCCTTGCAGGCACGGTTGATCTTCACCAAGTCTTGATACACGATACGACCGGCACCGATATTGAGGTGTCCCACCTCTGAATTACCCATCTGACCGTCAGGCAGACCAACGTCCTCGCCTGAGGCCTGTAGTTGTGAGTGGGCCGATATGGCCGTGAGATAATCGAGATATGGAGTAGGCGTATTATAGATCACGTCGCCTTTGCCGTGCTGACCGATTCCCCATCCGTCGAGAATCATCAGAAGTGCTTTCTTTGCCATTGTTTTTCCTGTTATTTTTTTATATTGGTATATTGGTCTGCAAAGTTAATACTTTTTGTTCACCCAAAATAACGATTAACACAGATTAAGAAAAAAAACTTCGAGAATCTGAAGATTAAGTGTAACTTTGCACTGCTTATTACCCCCCCCTAAAAAGGGGGAAATGGGTACATTGATATTAATGAGCGTTTATCTGACGCTTTGTCTTTGGCGACACAGAATCTCGCAAGTTCTACTCCAGCCGGAAGTCAAAGTAATGATAGATGCAATGGATGTGTATTGTCGTTTTTGTATGATACACGTCCAGGGGCATCTGTATTGCTTGTCTTGGATTTGGAGGGCCATGCGAGAGGCTTGTGTTGCGGGATAAGCAGAAAGTTGCCCCGCTTTTTTTATCTTTGTAAATCAACATGACTAAACAACCGTTTCCACCGATGGGCGACAGTGGAGATATATTTTAAGAGAAAGGAACGATGATGTTACAGGAAAGAAGTCTTTGTCTCAGTGCCCATGATGAACTCTATGTGATAGACCTTGATCAGGTGCTCTACTTGCAGGCCGATGACCATTATACAGAAGTGTTCTACGCTTCCGGGGCACACTTCTTGGTCCCCTTCGGCTTGGTAAAGATTGAAGCACAGATCAACACATTGCCCGAGGCTCGTCTTTACCTGTTGCGTCTGGGTCGCAAGTATATCGTCAACACGTATCGCATCTTCCGCATCAACATCACAAAAGAATTGCTCTACCTCACCACCGACGAGGGCAACAGCCTATCTCTTCACATCACCAAGCCCGTCCTGCGTAGTCTGATGGAATATATCCGCGAACAATAAAAATGTTCCTGAAGTAAGTTGGCTTTTGTACACGCGTTGGTATTTTCACGAAGAGAAACGGGGTGTTCACGTTTTGTGTGTTTTTTGTTAGTCCTACTTTTTGTTATTTACTTTACCTTTGCATGAGATTTTGGAGACGGTGCATGAAAATGCCCGATTTCTTTAAATTATATATGTGGAACATAGAAGTAGAAATTGTGATAAATTATTTTTTTAGTTTTTAATTAATTTTATTTTGTATGAACAAAAAATTTAGAAGTGTTTTGCTTTTCGCTGCCCTTAGTATGGCAACGACAGGTACGTTCGTTTCTTGTGAGGACTACGATGACGACATCAGTAGCCTGCAGGAACAGATTACCAGAAATGCCAATTCCATTGCGGCGTTGCAGTCTGCTTATTCAGGTGGCAACGTCATCAAATCGGTGGTAAAGAATGGTAAAGAACTGGTCGTTACGTTGAGTGACGGTTCGTCCTATACTCTTAAGGACGGAGAAGACGCTAATGTCTGGACAATCGATGCTGATGGTTGGTGGTGTCTGAACGGAGTACGTCAGGCTTACAAAGCTGTAGGTGTTGACGGCAAGGATGGCGTGAA
>CAMWKM010000012.1 GCA_947174835.1 uncultured Prevotella sp. | reverse complement strand
TCGGAGGCAGCGTCAGATTTGTATAAGAGACATGCTATGAATAATATATAAAGGGGTACCTGCAGAACTACACCGTCACCGACGAGATGATTGCTCAGAATCTGGCTGAGCTCGACAAGCAATAAAATTCAGAAAAGACTGCGCATCCCAATACGGTGCGCAGTCCTTTTAATTGTAATGAGCAAAACAGCATATATGCAAATTGGGCACGAGCAACAAAGCGAAGCCCGGATAATGGTAGAAATGAATGTAACCGACAGCCAACACATTGAACTGGCTTCAGCTCATCGCCATCTGTTCTATGCTGTCTATTGGATTCACGAAGGACAGGGCATTCACTCCATTGATTTCTGTGACTACGAGATACTGCCCGACCGTATATTTTTTATACGTCCAGAGCAGGTACACGCCATGTGTCCTAAAGGTAAGATACGTTATTCGGCCATCCAGTTCACGGAGGAATTCTTCCATCTTTACGCCAAAGCCATTGACGACGAACTATCTGTATATACCGACCTGACTGATGAAGCCATGCAGCAACGCCTGAGAGTATTGTTCCAGCAGATTGCCGATGAAAGCGGTAGCAAACTGAGCGGGAAGACCAATATGCTGCAAGGAGAGATCTATTTGCTGATGACGGAACTGCACCGCTGCAATGAGAATGTCCGTAAACAACTGTCACTACCAGAGATACTGACGAACTACCGTCAGCTGATAGAATGCCACTTCCGCAAGAAGCACCAAGTGGCGGAATATGCAAGAATGCTGGGCATATCACCTAACTACCTGAACGTGTTGACAAGAAAGCATCTCGGTCAGTCGGCGCTCCACATGATCAACAGCCGGATTGTATTGGAAATCAAACGACTGCTCATGGAGAACGAGAAGACGGTATCAGAGATTGCCTATAGTGTAGGGTTCTATGAGTTGTCCTATTTCTCACGTTTTTTTCACCGCATGGAGGGTGTGTCGCCACAGGAGTTCCGCGAGCGGATGAATGAAATGTACCAAAAATGAGTGGAAATGTGTAACCACTAACTATTTCTTTTGCCGTACCTTTGCACTCAGAATTTTAAAAGCAAAGGATATGGAAAAACTGATTCATTTTTTGGAAAGTATGAAAATGACCATCGTGGGCGGTGTGACCCTGTTGGTCAGTTTAGGACTATGGCTGACTGATGTGAACATAGCTTTCGACCCAGCATGGATAACGATCATCATCTGCGGACTGCCACTATTATGGCTGGCCGTGACAAGGCTCATACGACAGCGCTGGGTATCGTCGGCTCTGCTGATTGTGGTGGCTATGATGGCGTGTATCTATATCGGTGAGTTGTTTGCCGCTGGCGAAGTAGCTTTTATCATGGCCCTCGGTGCATTGCTCGAAGACTATGCCGTGGCACGGGCGAAGCGTGGCGTGAACAAGTTGCTGTGTCTTGCTCCCGACGAGGCTCGTCTGATAGACAACGGTCAGGAACAAATGGTCAGTGCACTCAGTATCGCTGTAGGCAATGTGGTACGTGTGTTACCAGGCGAAAAGATCACGGTGGATGGCGAAGTCGTGACAGGTAGTACACTGGTCGATCAAAGCATCATCACAGGCGAATCACTGCCTATAGAGAAGACAGTAGGCGATAGCGTGTTCTGTGGCACCATGAACTGCTACGGTTCTATAGATATTCGTGCCACGAAAGCGGGAGAAGACACATCACTGAAGAAAATGATTCGCATGGTACAGGAGGCCGAGGCCCACAAGGCACCCATGCAACGCATCGTTGACAAATGGGCAACATGGCTGGTGTTCATCGCACTGGGCATAGCCATCATTACCTACATCCTAACAGGCTGCTTGGAGCGCGCAGTCACAGTGCTGGTAGTATTCTGTCCGTGTGCACTTGCACTGGCCACCCCCGTCAGCATTATTGCAGGCATCGGACAAGCCACGAAGTTCGGTGTGTTAATTAAGTCGGGAGAAGCACTGGAGACGATGGGACACATCACCAGCATCGCCTTTGACAAGACAGGCACATTGACGAAAGGTGAACTATCAGTCAGCGATGTACTCGTCTTTAGCAACAATCATCAGCCAAAGGATATCATACACATTGCCGCCATCTGTGAGGCACGATCAGAGCACCCATTAGGCAAAGCCATTGTAGCAGCGGCTCAAATTACAGAAACGGAAGAAGCTTCTGACTTCACAATGATGCCAGGCAAGGGAGTCTGTGCCATCGTTGCAGGGAAACGGGCAGTCTGTGGCAAGCAAAGTTATCTGGAAGAGAACGGCATCCACCTCAATAGTAAGGTGCTACAGCCACTGGAGCGATTGTCTTCCGAGGGGAAAGCAGGCGTACTCGTGGGCTACGACGGCCATTGCATCGGGCTGGTTGCACTCTCCGACGTGTTACGGCCAGAGGCTTGCAACGTGATGACAGAGTTGTCGCAGATGAATATCGAGACCATCATGCTAACAGGCGACAACCGTCATGCTGCCGAATATATGTCCCACAAACTCGACATCAGCCAGTATCGTGCCGAGCTGCTACCTACCGACAAAGTGACCGCCATTGCCAGTCTTCAAAATGAAGGAAAGGCCGTTTGTATGGTGGGCGACGGTGTGAATGACGCGCCAGCCCTAAAGACAGCGGATGTGAGCGTGGCTATGGGCAACATGGGCAGTGATATTGCCATTGAGGCATCTGATATTACCCTGATAGGCGACGACCTCAACCGTTTGCCCTATTTGAAGCGTCTATCGAATGCCGTAGTATTCAGCATCAAGTTTAACATCGCGCTATCCATGCTCATCAATTTTATAGCCATCACCCTAAGCGTCCTTGGCCTGCTACCCCCCGTCACAGGTGCATTGGTCCATAACATTGGCTCCGTGCTCGTCGTTCTCAATGCCGCTTTACTTTACGACAGAAAGATTTAGATGAATACTCTTCATTCCAGTTCTGCAGTCCTTATGTCGGCCACTTGTCCCTGCGCTCAGGGAGTTTTCTCTGAATGTGCTGCAAAGGTAAAGCATTTCCAGAATTCGGAAAGGTTCGGAGAATTTTCATCAGGTCATTGACGGTCTCAATGATGTATCAGTACTTAAATAGAAAGTTGCCTAACTTCTCCATGAAAGTTGCCTCATTTCCATGAGACTTTAGGCAACTTTCTAAAAATACATTGTTGGGAGTTAATTCATAAATATTCATTTTCAAGTTTGGCAGACTGCTGCAAACCGAATATCTTTACATTCGTTTAGCAAACAACACACCATACGACAGCAATATTATGTTGACGAGGAATATGGAGAATATCAAATCTTTTGCAATAACGTCTTTCATATAAAAAAGAACCCTACGTTGAAACGTAGGGATCAACTTCTGTCTACTTTTTCTATTTCGTTAATTTGAACATACTATCACAAATACGAATTTCTCCAAATTCTTCACCTTATTCGTCAAGTCCATTGCCGAAACTGAATTATTATTGGGCAATATGGAAGAGTTCGTCACGCTCTCAATGAGGTTGTTAAGGTATGAAGCCTTAATCGCATAACCCACATTTTCTGCTCCTTTATGTTTGGCATTCACAATTCCAATAAGATTTCCCTGATTATCAAACAAGGGGCCTCCACTATTACCAGGCTGAATTGGTGCGGAAATCTGATACAGGGAAACATCCCCCATAAATCCTGTTTTTGAACTAATGATCCCAGTTGTCAGTTTAATCTCATTGCCCATTGTCGTTATAAGCGGATAGCCTAAAACGAAGATATTTTCCCCAACATTTGACGTAGTTGTCTTTACTCGGTAGGGGATTTCACCAAAACCGTTGAATTGGTTATCCTTAATTTGAATGAGTGCAAGATCGTTAACCTTATCAGTAGCAATAACTGATGCTGAATATTTTATTGTAGAATTACCCTTGACACCGTAAACACTGATATTATTAGCGTTCTCCACTACATGATAATTAGTTGCAATATAGCCATTTTTAAGGGCAAAGCCTGTCCCTGACCAAGAACTACCAGAAGATGCAATACCATTCTGGGAAGATGCGGATGGATACATCTTCAAATAATTCGTTTCCTCATTTGCAACATAAGTCTTCATTGTTGTTCCATCAAACACGAGGTATGCATCCTCATTCTTGCTTTTATTTGCCATATACCAAGTGGCCTTAAATAATCCAGCAGAAGCGCTGGAACGCAATTCCGCTTTTACATCCCCTTTGTACCATCTTCCATCATTATTCTTTACCCCCATGAAGAGCAACAAGTATTCACCATCTTCCTTAATACAAGCAAGTTTGTAGCCTTGCTCATCTACTCCCTCGTAAATGCCACAAATACCGTCATTGGAATCTATAATCATATTCTTTATTTCGGACTCGCTCAAATATTTGTGAGGTGTCGAGCATGCTGGGTTTGTAATTTTTATACCACGCCATATCCAACCTCCACTCACATTTTCGTTAAGATCTAACGATGTACAACCAGCTGGTATCTTATCAAAGATGAGTTTTAAACAGTAAGTATTTTTCCTGCCAGGAATCGAATAGTATTGATCAAAAACCAACTGTTTCGTCCCGTCAGATAGTTCTCTTATAGGGAAAGTATATTCGTTATATCCATCTGAAGTAACAAGAGTTGCATTAGAACTTATACCAACCGTGTGTACTGGAGTCCAAAAACCATCGCCTTTTCCGTTAAAGACGATAGACACGATTGTAGCCTTATCTGTAATATCTACACATTCCACTTTAATTTTGTTATTTTGCGATGCAACATATGGGGCATCGGTCCTTTGTCCAAAAGACGATAATGACATCAAGAACAATAATGACAACACTAAACTTCTCATAACTAACCTTTTTAGACCCTCCAGCTACCACGAGAGCATTTTAATGTTATGAAGCGTGGAACTGATATACCACGTCTTCGAATGGAGGCTGTGAGAAATGCCTTTAGATGTAGATGCAGCAACCAGTCCACGCTATACGCGCGAACCGTTATCACTGTCCTTGCATCTAACAGAAGTTTCTCACATTTCCATTCGCAAGTCGAGCATAACGCTTCGTTATTTTAATAAGTTCTTGTTCCGAAGAACGCTGCAAATTTAATAAAAATCCATGAAATACCAATTGAAAATGAAAGAAATTTGGCATTCCGCTCGCTTATTCGTACCCTTAGCCATGAAAATGAACAAAAGGCGATGCCTATTGAGTGCCCTCCCAGAGTGCCATACAACTAACGTAGCCATTGTGCTACCTGATGCCTCCCCCATCATAACCAACTGCTGACACAACAACAGATAGAAGAGCAGCGTCTGAGTTTTGCAATAAAGAAAAGAGGATATGCCCTGTTCGACATATCCTCTTCACATTTTCCTCCTTTCACTTTTTAGTCGATACTGATCTGGCGAGAGACCTTTACTTTCTCCTCGACCAGCTTCGGCAGACCTACCGTCAGTACACCGTCCTCAACCTTGGCCGAAATCAACTCCTTGTTCACATCGTCAGGCAGAATCAACGTCCGCTCATACTTTGAGTAGCTGAACTCATGACGCAGATAGCGCGTGTCCTTTTCCTCCTCCTTTTGCTCTTGCTTCTGCTCCATCTTGACGACCAAGTTGCCTTCGTCATTGATGTGAACATCGAAGTTCTCCTTCTTCATGCCCGGAGCAGCCAACTCTACGGTATAGGCTTCATCACACTCTTTTACGTTGATGGCCGGTGCGGTAGCATTGGTCTTCGGCACAAATGCAGTTGCAAAGAAATCGTTGAAAACATTGGGCAGCCATACTGCATTACTTCTCATCATTGGTGTCATAATTTTGTCCTCCTTAATTTGTTAATGTTTAATGTTTTGCGTTTTTTATTTCACGCTTTCACACAGAATAACGCAACATTGATGCCAGTGCATCTAAAGAAGACAAAATGACACAAAACAATGACAGAATGACACATTTGTTAAATAACAAAAGTGAGAAATCTACCGAACTTCCTCGCTTTTCTTTTCATTCTCCCGGCAATGGCCAACATTCAGAGGGTTGATGCATACGCTTCATAGCCTCATCGAAGAGTTGAACCAACTCCGGATACTGTTCCGCCAGATTGTGGCGTTCCTCAGGATCTTCCCGCAAGTTGTAGAGTTCCAACGGAGCATTTTTCCTGATGGTCACGCACTTCCAATCACCCAGTCGGGCCGCTCGCTGCTTACCCGTAAATTCCCAATAGAGCATACGATGGTCGGTATCCACAGGCTGACCATAGAACAACGGCAGAATGTTGATACCATTAATTCCCTGCGGCAAACTATGCGTTGCTCCCGTCAGGGCCGCCAACGTCGGCATCACATCGGGGAAGTAGATCAAGTTTTGCAGTTTCTGCACTGGTACACGCCCCGGTTGGTTGACAATCATAGGCACACGAATACCACCCTCATAAAGCTGTCCCTTGCGGCCATGGAAGCCGGCATTGCAGTTCAGTTCCTCAATAGGTGCCTGAATGGCAGCCCCATTGTCGCTGGCAAAGATGACAAGCGTATTCTCGCGCAGTCCTTCCTCATCAAGATAGGCCAACAGGCGACCGATAGCACGATCCATGTGGGTGATCAACGAGGCATAGCGTTTGGTGTTCATTGACCATTCCTCCTGCCCATCATACCATGAAGTCTCATCTATGATATAAGGCTCGTGGGGAGCGTCGTAGGCCAAATAGAGAAAGAAAGGACGGTGCTTGTTGCGACCTATGAAAGCAATGGCATCATCGGTCGATATATCCGTATTGTGTCTGACATGGGCATCGTGGGCATTCTCCTCAATCGTAGTCAGCGAATCACCTGCAAAGCGATAATAGGGGTAATAGTAGGGAGAGTTGGAATGAACCGTTGAAATGGTCCAGCCGTAAAACTCATCGAAGCCGCGATGATTGGGCGAAGCCGTGGGATCGTAGCCATCCAAGTGCCATTTATTCACCAGGCAAGTGCGATAACCAGCCGTACTGAGCACGGTAGCAATGGTCGTATCGGTAGGCATCAAATTGGTGCGACGGATATAGGTGGTGTCACCATTAGCATTGATCTTCACGCCCTGAATACCACCCACCGGACACTGATTGTCGCGGATGCGCGTGTTTCCCGAGTGCTTGCCCGTCATCAGCGAGCAACGCGACGGACTGCTGATGCCACTACCGGCATAGCATTGAGTAAAAGTAGTACCCGTTCGCGACAGTTCGTCAATGTTAGGGGTCTTCACATACTTACTGCCGAAGCACGACAAATCGCCATAGCCCATATCATCGGCCAAGATAAACACGATGTTCGGACGCTCAGGTGTCGGTTCCTGTCCCTGAGCCTCAACTGCCGGCACCACTCCCGTCAACGCCAATATACTACTTACATAAACCTTATCTTTTTTCATAATTCCTCATTTTTCAAGTTCTCTGCCATCTGTCTCATAAACGAATCCACATGGCTAAAATACATCCGATAGCCCTCACAGAGACAATTCAGTCCCTCTTCACCGTCAACCGTCCGGGCACATCGGTTGCGGGGACATTCACCGAAACAGGTAAAGAGCCACTCACACGCCTTGCACTGACCGGGCAGTCCCTCCACTTTCCGGCGGGCAAAGGTCTGCTGCCTCGTACCGTGCATCATCTCATAGAGCGTCTGATTGGCCATATTGCCCAGATGATACTGCGGAAACACGAAGTGGTCACAGCTATACACATCGCCATTCCACTCCACGGCTCCCACATGACCGCACATCCTCGACATGGCACACATCCCCGGTGGCACACCCATATAATTGGCCAGCGTCGCCTCGAAGATATTGACGTAACAATCGCCCACGTCAGCCTGCCCCCATTCATCGAACACACGGCAAAGGAAATGCCCCCAAGCCACGGCCTCAATCTGTCCTTCTTCCGGTGGTCCCACCGGCGTAAATTGTATATACTTGCACCCGATATGCCTGAAAAAACGATAGACCGCCTCCGGCTCTTCTACATTACAACGATTCACCGTGGCCAACGCGTTCCACATCACACCATGTTTCTCCAAGAGTTCGATGCCCTGCATCACCTTCTTAAAGGTCGACTCACCATTGCGGCCACAACGATAGGCATCGTGCAGATGCTCTGGACCGTCAATGCTGATGCCAATCAGCCAGCCATTGTCATGGAAGAACCGACACCAATCGTCAGTGAGCAAAGTGCCATTAGTCTGCAGGCAGTTGTCAACATACCGACCCTGAGCATAGTGCCGCTGAAAAGACAGAGCCTTCTGATAAAAACTCATGGGCTGTAACAATGGCTCTCCGCCATGCCAAGTAAACAGAACCTCGCTATTGACCTGACTCTCCAAATACTGCCGCACAAAGCACTCCAGCACCTCATCGCTCATCATCATCCGCTTCTCCCCTCCATACAGTTTCCGCTTCTCCAGATAATAGCAGTACCGACATGACAAATTACAAGTCGAACCTACCGACTTGGCCATCATATAGAACGGATGGGCAAATGGATTGATTGTCTTCATCTTTCACGTTTCACTTCTCCCAGCACCTTCACTGCCTCCTCAACAGTGGGCACATCACTGACCACTATCGAGCGTTTACCCTGCTGTTCACGAAGATTGCAACGTCGCACGTTCTTTCCTATGTACTCCAGAATCCAGCCGAAGGCCTCACTCAGATAAAAAGGACTATTGTGATTGCCCACCAAATAGAGATACATACGTCCCTGCTTCAGCATGATCTTCTCGCATCCCAACTGCTTGCCCAGTCGGCGCAACGGCACAACGTGCAGCAGTTCCTCTGCCTGTCGGGGCAATGGACCGAAACGATCGATGAGCCGTGAGCGATAGGATTCCTGATCCCGGTCGTTGCGAATATTGTCTAATTCGCGATAGAGTAACATACGTTCAGAGTCGCTGGGCACATATTGATCAGGGAAATACATCTCCAGATCACTCTCCAAATTGCAGTCGGCAACGAAGTCTCCAGTCTCTCCCGAACGGGGACAGAACCCTGAAACATCCTGTCTTTGCGAGTGTCCTTTTCCTTCTCCTGCTTGCGAAGGCGTGGGATCGGGTTCCTCATTCCGCAGTTCCGCCATCGCCTCGTTCAGTATCTTCTGATAGGTCTCATAGCCCAAGTCGGAAATAAATCCGCTCTGTTCTGCACCCAACAGATTGCCGGCACCACGAATATCCAAGTCTTGCATAGCAATATTGATGCCCGATCCCAGATCGGAAAAATTCTCTAAAGCCTCTAATCGACGACGGCTATCCACAGGCAAGGCGGCCAGCGGTGGTGCTAACAAGTAGCAAAAAGCCTTACGGTTGCCACGTCCCACACGGCCTCGCATCTGGTGGAGGTCAGAGAGGCCGAAGTTCTGCGCACTATTGATGATGATGGTATTGGCATTGGGTATATCAATACCGTTCTCCACGATAGTCGTCGAGAGCAGTACGTCGTAGTCGTAGTTTGAAAAGTCGAGCACAATCTGTTCCAGATCTTCAGGTTTCATCTGCCCATGACCCACAGCCACACGGCAGTCTGGAATATACTTTAGAATCATTTCCTTCAGATGTGTCAGGTCGCTGATACGGTTGTTCACAAGATAGACCTGACCATTGCGGCTCATCTCAAAGTTAATGGCATCGACGATGATTTCAGCCGAGAAAGTGTGAATTTCCGTCTGGATGGGATAGCGGTTGGGCGGCGGTGTCTGTATAACACTCAGGTCGCGGGCACCGACCAGGGAGAACTGCAGGGTACGCGGAATAGGTGTGGCCGACATTGTCAGCGTATCCACGTTAGTTTTCATCTGGCGCAACTTCTCTTTGGTCGACACACCGAACTTCTGTTCTTCATCAATAATAAGCAGCCCCAGATCCTTGAACTTCACCGTCTTGCCAATCAGTTTTTGTGTGCCTATCAATATATCTATCTTGCCTTCCTCCAAATCCTTCAGCAAAGCCGTCGTCTGTTTGGCCGTCCGGGCACGTGTCAGATAGTCCACACGCACGGGCATATCCTTCAATCGGGAGGAGAATGTACGGAAATGCTGATAGGCCAACACTGTAGTGGGCACCAGCACAGCGACCTGTTTGCCATCAACAGCGGCCTTAAAAGCGGCACGCACGGCCACCTCCGTTTTGCCGAACCCCACATCACCGCACACCAGACGATCCATTGGTTGCTGCCGCTCCATATCGGCCTTCACGTCCTGCGTAGCTTTCAACTGGTCGGGCGTATCCTCATAAAGAAACGAAGCCTCCAACTCATGCTGCATATAAGTGTCGGGACTAAAAGCGAAGCCGCGCTGATGGCGACGGGTGGCATAGAGTTTAATCAGGTCGCGGGCTATATCCTTAATATGTTTCTTGGTGCGCTCCTTCAGCCGTTCCCACTGACCGGTACCGAGCGTTGACATACGCGGTTGCTGTCCGTCATCCTGCGACTTGTATTTCGATACTTTATACAGAGAGTGAATCGACACATAGATGGCATCGCCCCGTTGATAGACGATCTTTATCATCTCCTGATAACTCTGAGTGTTCGCTCCTCCCTGCGCAATCGGCATTCTGACCAACCCGCCAAACTTGCCGATGCCATGATCCACATGCACCACATAGTCGCCCATCTCAAACTGCTGAATCTCTTTCAGCGTCAGGGCCATCTTACCGCCACGTGCCTTGTCGCTCTTCAGGTTGTACTTATGGAAACGGTCAAAAATCTGATGATCAGTAAAGAAACACACTTTCAGGTCATTGTCGGCAAAGCCCTCGTGCAAGGTCTTATTGACTGGAGAGAAGGGAAGATTCAGAATCTCCTTCAGACGTTCGTTCTGCTTCTGGCTGTCTGCCAAAACGTATAAAGCATAGCCTTTCAGTTGGTAATCCTCAAGAGTCTGCGTCAGCAATTCAAAGTTCTTGTGGAACAGCGGCTGGTAACTGATGTTGAAGCGAATGGTAGCCGCATCGGCAACAGAAGAACGGAAGAGAAAAATTTTCCTGAACGGCTCACTGTCGGCCACGAACCGACCACCCGTAATAATCTGGCTGTCACGCTGCATCTCCCGTTCTATCTCGCGCTGCTCCATCTCCGTAGCCCCCTCCATACGCTCAGTCTTAGCCTGCACAGAAAAGCCCTCTTGATAGATGCGCTCAATGCTGTCACGCACAAACTGATAGTCCTTAAACACCAGTAACGCCTCTTTGGGCAGAAATGAGAGGAACGACTCTTTTTCAGCCACCGATGTCATTTCGGGCACAATGTCCACCTTATCCCGACGCTCTTTCGACAACTGGTTCTCCACCTCAAACGTGCGAATGGAATCAATCTCATCACCGAAGAAGTCAAGACGGAAAGGATACTCATGGCTGTACGAGAAAACATCCAGAATACTGCCGCGCAGGGCAAACTGCCCAGGTTCGTAGACATAATCCACCTCGCGGAAACCGAAGTCACGCAACGTCCTGCAGGTACTGTCCACATTGACATTCTCGCCCTGACTTAGCGTCAGCGTCCTGTCGTCCAGTTTTTTCCGCGTCACCACCATCTCGGCAATCGCCTCGGGATAGGTAACAATAAACAACCCACTCCCTGCTCCTCCCGAACGAGAGGGCAGTTCAGTAAGAACTTCCGTACGGAGAATCTCACAGGCAGGATCTTTCTGCCCGTATTTGATGGCCCGGCGATAGCTTGACGGAAAGAAGAGCACCTGCTTTCCACCCATAATCTGACAGAGATCATGATAGAAATAACCTGCCTCATCGGCATCCTGCTGCACGAAAACCAAAGTTCGGTTGGTCTTCAGCGCCATCGCACTGAAGACCATCGATGCCGACGAAGCCAACAATCCTTCGAGAGAAATGATTTTGGCCGAAGACTTGTCTATCGCCTTCGCCAAGGCCGCCACCTGCGGCAACTTGGCGTAAAGTTTTTGTAGTTCCTGAATATCCATTGCGTTCTGCGCTGCAAAGGTAGCCAAAACTTATCACCAATGCAAACCAATAATGTTAATGTTCTCAAAAAGAGGATGATATCTCAATAATAATTCGTAACTTTGCAACCTAATAAAAATCATCAGATTATGTCAAATACTCATTCCGTCGTCGGAACAAAAATCAAGGGACTCAGAGAGTCCAAGAACATCACCATTGAGGAAGTAGCACAGCGCAGCGGTCTGTCAACAGACCAGATCATCTCCGTCGAGAACGATGAGCACCTGCCATCATTAGGGCCGCTCATCAAGATTGCCAGAGCATTAGGTGTCAGGCTGGGCACTTTCCTGGATGACAACGACGACCTGGGACCGGTGATCTGCAGGGCAGAAAAGCACAACAGCAGTATCAGTTTCTCCAACGATACGGCCGATGCCCGCAAGCACATGGAGTATTTCTCGCTGGCCAAGCAGAAGGCCGGTCGCCACATGGAACCGTTCATCATCAACATTCAGGCTTCCGAAAGCAAGGACTTCAAACTCTCTGCCCACGAAGGCGAGGAGTTCATCTACGTACTCAGCGGTGAATTAGAGATTGACTACGGCAAGGAGAAATACACACTGAAAGAGGGTGACAGCATCTACTACGACTCCATTGTGGAGCATCACGTGCATGGTGTTGCCGACAAGGATGCCAAGATACTGGCTTTGGTGTACATCCCATTCTAAATCTGACTCAACATGAATACAGCAACTCCCAATTCTGCCCCACTGGCCGTGGTCAAGGGTGGCCAACTCTCTGAGCGCACTCTGGGCGGATGGCTCGAATACTGGGCAGAGAAGACGCCCGACAAAGAATATATCGTCTACTCTGACCGCGACCTGCGTTTCACCTGGGGAAAATTCAACGAACGTGTAGACAGTCTGGCTAAGGGCCTGCTTGCTATAGGCGTGACCAAAGGCTCCAACGTGGGCATCTGGGCTACCAACGTGCCCGACTGGCTCACTTTCCTCTATGCCACCGCCAAGATCGGTGCCGTGCTCGTCACGGTGAACACCAACTATAAACAGGCCGAACTGGAGTATCTCTGCAAGGACTCCGATATGCACACGCTCTGCATCACCAACGGCACTTGGGAGTGCGACTATGTGGACATGACCTACACCATGCTGCCCGAACTGCGCAACTGCGAACGAGGGCACTTGAACAGCAAGCGTTTCCCGCACCTGAAGAATGTGGTCTATATCGGCATGGAGAAATATCGCGGTATGTACAACACGGCAGAACTGTTGCTGCTCGGTCGCAATATTGACGATCAGACGCTCTGCGACATGAAGAAGAGCGTGACGTGCCACGATGTAGTGAATATGCAGTACACCAGCGGCACCACGGGATTTCCAAAGGGTGTTATGCTGACCCACTACAACATCTCCAACGATGGATTCTTTACGGGTGAGAATATGGGCTTTACCCAGGACGACAAGCTCTGCGTATGCGTGCCTTTGTTCCATTGTTTCGGTGTGGTGCTTGCCACGATGAACTGCCTGACACACGGCTGCACGCAGGTGATGGTCGAGAAGTTCGACCCGCTCGTCGTGCTGGCTTCTGTCCACAAGGAGCGGTGTACAGCCCTCTATGGCGTACCCACCATGTTCATTGCCGAACTGAACCACCCCATGTTCTCCATGTTCGATATGTCGTCACTCCGCACAGGCATCATGGCCGGTAGCCTCTGCCCCGTGGAACTGATGAAGCAGGTTTCGGAAAAGATGTACATGACCATTACCAGCGTCTATGGTCTTACCGAATCGTCACCCGGTATGACACAGAGTTGTCTGACTGATTCATTCGAGCAGCGTTGCACCACCGTAGGCCGCGACTTCCCTTTTGTCGAAGTGAAAGTGCTTGATCCCGAGACCAACGAGGAGTGTCCAGTCGGTGTGCAGGGCGAGATGTGCTGCCGAGGATTCAACGTGATGAAGGGTTACTACAAGAACCCAAAGGCTACAGCCGAGGTGATCGACGAGAACGGCTTCCTACATTCCGGCGATCTGGGCATTATGGACGAGGACGGCTACTACCGCATCACGGGACGTATCAAGGACATGATTATCCGTGGCGGTGAGAATGTCTATCCGCGTGAGATTGAGGAGTTTCTCTATCAGATGCCCGGCATCCGCGATGTGCAGGTGGCAGCCGTGCCATCCAAGAAATATGGCGAGGAAGTTGGTGCCTTCATTATCCTTGAGGAAGGCGTGAAGATGGAACCGGAGGACGTGCGCGACTTCTGCAAAGGCAAGATTGCCCGCTACAAGACACCTAAGTATGTGTTCTTCATCGACCAGTTCCCCCTCACCGGCTCCGGCAAGATACAGAAGTTCAAACTGAAGGAGATGAGTCTCGAACTCTGCAAGAAGATGGGCATTGAGGTCATTTGAGCATTAACGAGCCGTCATATCGAGGGCTTCGATCCGTCATTTCTTCCGCCTTGATGTGACGGCTCGCATTTATGGGAAAAATGACACGAAGTGACAGTGACAAAGTGACATTAAGGTGTTTCCATTTCTACAATCTTAGCCTGTCCTATAGTTTATATTATTATATAATTATAATTATATAATAATATAATATATAATTTATGTATGTTCACGTATGTTGAAACCTGCTTAATGTCACTTTGTCACTTGTCACTTTGTCATTTTTTCGAGAAGGGATACATCAAGCAGGAGCTTTTCGATTCGGAAATTCCGTATTTTTGCAGCACGCTCAGAGAAACGCTCTGAAAGCAGAAGATGAAGCAACATAAAATACAAAAAAAGTTATTTTCTCGCAAGTCTTTGCGATTATTTTCTATGCGTCTTTTAACGGTGATAAGAATGTCACAGGCAGAATACAATAAAGCCATGAATCAAATTGCGCCCCAATAAATTGATGGCCGTGCGTTAATGAAACCTAATTAAAACATTAACCTCTTTGCTATTCGGCAGAAAAATATTACTTTTGCGGGAAATCTAATTGCATAGATGCCTAAAGTCAGTATCATATTACCTGTCTACAACGTGAGGCCTTATCTCGATGAGGCACTCCAATCCCTGACCAATCAGACACTCAGGGACGTGGAAATTATTGCCGTGAACGATGGTTCTACCGACAACAGCGAGGAGATACTGAAAAAATATCAGGAGCAGGATGAGCGCGTCAGATACTTCAACCAGCAGAATCAAGGCCAGTCGGCAACACGCAATCTGGCCCTGCAATATGCCTCTGGAGAATATATCTACTTTATGGATTCTGACGACGTGATAGACACGGAGGCCCTGCAAACCTGCTACGACTATGCGGAAAAGACCCGGGCCGACTTCATATTCTTTGACGGTGACATCATGCTGGAGGAAGGAGCAAAACCTGTGCCTTGGGACTATAGCCGCACCTATCTGGTGGAAGAAGGCACGAGACAGGAAGGAAAGCACCTGCTGAACCTGATGCTCGACAAAGGGAAACACTGCTGCGTGGTCTGGCTGCTGTTCATCCGCCGTGACTATTTGCAGCGTATCGGCCTGAATTTCTATCCCAGCATCATACACGAGGACGAACTCTATACGGCCTTGCTAACCCTGCAATCAGACAACATCTATGCCCTGAAACGCAGCTTTGTAAAGCATCGTGTTCGCAGAGCATCAACAATGGGCATCAGTTATTCTAAACGAAACATCAACTGCTATCTGACGGTGGTGGATGAACTGTTAAAGTTCCAACAATCACCCTTGATTAACAAATATGCCCGCTATACGCTCAGTAAAGTATTCTACACTGGGCACCTGATTCCACGGAAAGAGAAATTCGGTGTTTTCCTGCGGGCCGTGAAATCCGGATACCTGAAGTACATCGGGTGGAAATCAGCAATGGTATTCTGGTTGAAAAGAAATTGATACAGATATGGACAAGGAAGGACTCAGACAACAAATGAAGGGAAGTCCCAAGATGAAACGGATGCTGGACTGGCTCATCATGAACCAACGGGATGCACGGCCACGATGGTACATCAGGCTCTTGTCACCACTCTATCAGCACCGTGGCCGACATTCCAAGATATATGGTTCCGTCAGGATGGACACTCCCCCCTATCGGCGGTTCTCGCTGGGCAGCCATAGCGTGGTAGAGTCGTTTTCGTGCATCAACAACGCAGTGGGCGATGTCATTATCGGTAGTCATACCCGCATTGGTCTCCATAATACCATCATCGGGCCGGTGACCATCGGTGACCACGTTAACCTGGCACAGGGCATCACCGTGACAGCCCTGAACCACAACTTTACTGATTGCCATAAACGCATCGACGAACAGGGCGTAGCAACCAAGCCTGTCATTATCGAGGACGATGTCTGGATTGGCACTAATGCCGTCATTTTGTCTGGTGTAACCATCGGCCATCACTCCGTAGTCGCTGCCGGTGCAGTAGTCACAAAGGACGTACCGCCCTATTCCGTTGCTGCCGGCATTCCGGCCACAGTCATCAAACATCTGTCAACCAACAACCATCAACTATGAGAATCGGCATTGAAGCACAGCGCATCTTCCGCAAAAACAAGCACGGTATGGACTATGTGGTGTTGCAGGAAATCCTGCAACTACAGGAGATGGACCACGACAATGAATATTTCGTCTTTGTGAAACCGGGTCCCGACCGCTGCGTGAAAGACTCCGACAATGTGCATATTATTGAAATCAACACGCCTTCATACCCACTCTGGGAACAATATGCCTTGCCACGCGCTGCCAAGAAAGCCCGGATTGACCTGTTGCACTGCACCAGCAACACGGCTCCCATCCGATGCGATATTCCGCTCGTGCTGACCCTGCACGACATCATCTTCCTAGAGCCACGCGACAAACAGAACAAATCGCTCTATCAAAACATGGGGTGGCTGTACCGTCGGTTAGTGGTACCGCGCATCATAGGAAAGTGTCAGCGCATTATTACGGTTAGCAACTTCGAGTTGACCAATATCGTCAATAAACTGCATATCCCGCAGCAGCGGATGGCCATGATCTACAACGGCTATAACGACTGGTTCCGCCCCACCGCTGACGAACAGGACATATACAGAAAATACATAGAGGAAAAAGGATTCCTGTTCTTCTTGGGCAACACGGATCCTAAGAAAAACACGGAGCGCACACTGGTAGCTTACTCACGCTATTTAGACCGCTCAAACGTGAAACGTCCGCTGTTGATGGCCGACCTTGACCGCGAATACCTGAACGACATCATCAGCAGGAATCACATTGAGAACATTCGCGAAAAGATAAAGATGCCCGGCTATATTCCCAACAGCGATCTACCCTATATATACAATAGCGCATTTGCTTTCCTCTACACTTCATTGCGCGAAAGTTTCGGCATCCCCCTACTTGAAGCAATGGCCTGCGGCACACCCGTGATAACCAGCAATACCTCATCAATGCCGGAGATTGGCGGCAAGGAAGCCATTCTGGTGAATCCCGAAAAGGCAGACGAAATAGCAGATATGCTTATCCAACTGGAGACAAACGAGACGTTTTATCAGCAACAAAAGGAATGGGGACTAAAACGTGCTCAACTGTTCTCTTGGAGAAAAACAGCAGAACAATTATTGGAACTCTACAAAGAGGTAGAGAGAGATCAGCTAAAAGTCGTCACCAAATAAACTGAGCGAGAGATCCTGACGGGGCTTCTCGCTTTCCGTC
Organism: uncultured Prevotella sp.; assembly: GCA_947174835.1. GTDB lineage: Bacteria > Bacteroidota > Bacteroidia > Bacteroidales > Bacteroidaceae > Prevotella. Next base: position 18,755 of record CAMWKM010000012.1, on the reverse strand, counting down.
TCCTCCAGAGGCTGTTCCTCACGAAATTCAAACATCAGTTGACGGGCATCATCCGAACCTTTTGTATTCAGACGGTAATAGCCACGGCGTCCCGTGCTTTCGATCAACGACTGTGATGATTTCGAATTTTTCAGCAGATACTGCTGCACCTCTTGACGCACCTCCTGTACATCGGGTTGAAAGAACAACGTGCAGTTTAGATTGTAGATATGCTTGGCCAACAGAGCCACACTGATGCCCCGTTCACCCACATCCGTAAGAATTCGTAATATCTGCTGTTCGTACATCAAAAACGGAGTGTAGAAAAAAGGTCGATAAACAATGCTTACCGACCCTTTTTTATTTTTTCTGCAGTGTCTTAGGCCAAGACAACCTTGTTGTCCTCTGCGCTCAGGAGCTTACCCTCCTTGAACAGCCAGCCGAGACCGAGCAGAGTCTCTTCCTCTGAAATCTTTGCAGCCTTGGCAATCTCCTTGACGGTAAGTGCCTTTTCGGCTGCTGCCAATGCCTGATAAACATCTCCTGCCTTGAAGCCAATGTTCTCGGCGTTTACTGCAACTGCGGCCTTGTTCACCTTCACGGCTGCGGCCTTCTTGGTTGTGGTTGTTTTCTTGGCTGCGGTTTCCTTTACCTCAGCAGCCTTCTTTGTTGTTGCTTTCTTTTCTGCCATAATGCAAATATTAATACTATTGAAGTTGAATTTTCAATTCGCGTACAAAAGTACCACTTTTCTGCATTACAAGCAACTGATTCAGAGGACTTTCTTTTAATTTGTAAACTATTATTGATGTAAGTCAACCTTCAGTTGCAGTTCTTCCAACTGTTTAGGATCAAGTTCACCGGGGGCATCAAGCATCACATCGCGACCGCTGTTGTTCTTCGGGAACGCAATGCAATCGCGGATGCTATCGAGACCGGCCATCAGCGAGACAAAGCGATCGAGACCAAAGGCGAGACCGGCATGGGGGGGGGCGCCATACTTGAAAGCATTGATGAGGAAACCGAATTGAGCCATGGCACGCTCAGGTGTGAAGCCCAAAATCTGGAACATCTTCTCCTGAAGTTTGCCATCGTGGATACGCAGCGATCCGCCACCAACTTCCACACCATTGCACACAAAATCGTAAGCCACGGCACGAACACGGGCCGGGTCGGTGTCAAGCAAAGGAATATCATCAGGATTAGGCAACGTGAACGGATGGTGAGTAGCCATGAGACGCTGCTCCTCGTCGCTCCACTCGAACAGGGGGAAATCGACGATCCACAGACAGACGAACTTATCCTTGTCGCGCAAACCAAGACGGTCGCCCATCTCCAAACGCAAGGTACAGAGTTGCACACGGGTCTTATTGGCATTGTCGCCACTGAGAATGAGCACCAAATCACCATCTTTAGCACCACAGGCTTTCTTGACTTTCTGCCAAATCTCAGGCTCGTAAAATTTATCAATACTTGACTTCACAGTACCATCAGCGTTAAACTTCACATAGACCAACCCTTTAGCACCTACCTGCGGACGCTTTACGAAATCGGTCAACTGATCCAGTTGCTTGCGAGTATAGTCAGCAGCCCCTGGCACGCAGATACCACCAATATAGCCGGCTTCATTGAACACGGGGAAAGTGCCCGTACCTTTCAGTACATCCATCAGTTCAACAAACTCCATACCGAAGCGAAGATCGGGCTTATCTGAGCCGAAACGACGCATGGCCTCATGCCACGTCATACGCTGCAATGGAGGAAGGTCTATGCCACGAATCTCCTTAAACAGATGGCGAGCAAGGTCTTCGAATACCTGAAGTACGTCTTCCTGCTCGACAAACGACATCTCGCAGTCGATTTGGGTGAACTCAGGCTGACGGTCAGCACGTAGATCTTCATCGCGGAAACACTTGGCTATCTGGAAATAACGGTCGAAACCTGAGACCATAAGCAACTGCTTCAGTGTCTGAGGCGATTGCGGCAAAGCATAGAACTGACCGGGATTCATGCGGCTGGGCACCACGAAATCGCGGGCACCCTCTGGAGTTGAGCCTATAAGAATAGGTGTCTCTACCTCAATAAAGTTGAGTGAGTCAAGGAAATTACGAATCAGGATTGTCATCTTATGGCGCAACTCCAGATTCTTGCGCACAGCAGAACGACGCAGATCCAAATAGCGGTACTTCATACGGATGTCATCACCACCGTCTGTCTGATCTTCTATAGTAAATGGAGGTGTGAGACTCTCGCTCAGGATATTGAGTTGAGAGACGAATATCTCAACATCGCCCGTAGGCATTTTCGGGTTCTTCGACTGGCGCTCACTGACCTTTCCCACAACTTGAATACAAAATTCACGACCCAGTTTGTTGGCACGCTCACAGAGGGCTGCATCCTCCGACTCATCGAATACCAACTGCGTGACTCCATAGCGGTCACGAAGATCGACGAAAGTCATGCCACCCATTTTTCTCGTGCGCTGTACCCATCCGGCCAATGTCACTTGCCGACCGGTATCGGCGAGCCGCAGCTCACCACAAGTTTCAGTCCTATACATCTTTTAAATATATTTATCAATTTAGATTGCAAAGGTACATCATTTTTGGGAGCGAGGAAAGCAAAAGGAGTTAAAGGGAGTTAAAGGAGAGTACATTTTCCCGCAAAATCAGCAAAAAGCATTATCTTTGTAGCAAAAACAGAAACACTAAAACAAATGAAAAGATTAACAACATTTTTACTGATGGCCACCCTATCGATTCCGATGATGGCCCAGACAACTGCCGACGAGGTGCTCTGTGTCGCCCGCAAGGCCAATGACTACTTTATGAATAAGTATGCAGACCCCACCGTGCCAACCAACTGGAAAAAGATCCGTCCGTCAAGCCTGTGGACACGTGCCGTGTACTATGAAGGATTGATGGCCCTCAATGACGTAGATCCACAACAACGCTACATAGATTACACTGACCAGTGGGCTAATTTCCACCAGTGGACCCCACGTAACGGCATCAACACCTGCGACGCAGATGACCAATGCTGTGCTCAGACCTATCTAATACGCTATCAACAGACCAGAGACGAACGGATGATGGTAAAGGCCCGTGAGAACTTAGACCACCAAATGGTGACGCCTAATGTAAAGAAGAACACCACAGCCAAAACGCAAAGCACACAACCATCGCTCTATGGTTGGTGGACTTGGATTGATGCAATCCAAATGGCCATGCCCATCTATATGCAAATGTACAAGATTACAGGCGAAGCCAAATATCGTGATCATGGTATGGCAATGTATCGCTGGAGTCGCAATGAGTGCGGTGGTGGGCTATTCAACCAAAAAGACGGCCTATGGTGGCGCGATGCCGACTATGTGCCGCCATACAAGGAACCAGACGGCAAAGACTGCTACTGGTCGAGAGGTAACGGCTGGGTATATGCGGCCTTGGTGCGTTGCATGAACGAACTTTCCAAGAAAGAAAAAGCCTATAAGGAACTGAAAAAAGACTTCCTAAAGATGAGCGAAGGACTGAAAAACTGCCAGCGCGAGGATGGATTTTGGAATCCGAGTTTGGTATCAACAAACTACGCTATGCCGGAAACCAGCGGTACTGCCCTTTTCCTCTATGGCATCTGCTGGGGTATTCAGCAAGGCTATCTGAAAGCCGAAGTCTATCGTCCCATTGCCGATAAGGCCTGGGAAGCAATGGTTCGCGATGCCATTCATCCCGATGGATTTCTGGGGTGGATGCAAGGCACAGGCAAAGATCCTTCAGCCGGTCAACCACTGAGCTATACCCGTATTCCTGACTTTGAAGATTATGGTACAGGCTGTTTCCTATTGGGAGCAACAGAATACTACAAACTATTAAAAAATCATAAATGAAAGTACATTATTCCTGCTCTCTATTGACAAATAAGTAATTTTGTCGTCAGATAATTGAAAACATTTAAAGTAAAAGAACATGAAGAAACTAATACTTTTTGCACTGCTATTTATCTGCGGAACGACAGCTATGATAGCTCAGAAGCAGGCCGAAATCAAATTCGACAAAGTGACACACAACTTCGGTACTTTCTCGGAGAAAGAACCTATTGTCAGTTGTGTTTTCACGTTCCAGAATGTAGGTGAGACACCACTGGTTATCAACCAAGCCATCGCTTCCTGCGGTTGCACAGTACCCGAGTACACAAAGGATCCCATTAAACCCGGCGAGAAGGGGCAAATAAAAGTAACTTATAACGGCACCGGTAAGTTTGCCGGCCACTTTAAGAAGTCTATTACAATACGGACTAACGGTGTTGTTGAAATAACCCGCCTCTATATTGAAGGGGATATGACAGAAGCTAAATAGAAAACGGTGGTCAAATTGACCACCGTTTTTTATTATTTACCTGATATTACTTAGCATAAGCAACACTTCGCGTCTCTCTTATCACCGTAATCTTCACCTGTCCGGGATAAGTCATCTCATTCTGAATCTTAGTAGCAATCTCACCAGAAAGAGCCTCGCTCTCGGCATCATCCATCTTATCGGCACCTACAATGACACGAAGTTCGCGACCAGCCTGAATAGCGTAGGTCTTTGTGACACCCGGATAACTCATGGCAATAGCCTCAAGATCATTCAAGCGTTTGATATAGGCCTCAACTATCTCACGGCGAGCACCAGGACGGGCACCGCTGATAGCATCACACACTTGCACGATTGGAGCCAACAGAGTCTGCATCTCCATTTCATCGTGGTGAGCACCAATAGCATTGCAAATATCGGGTTTCTCCTTATACTTCTCGGCAATCTTTGCACCATAGAGTGCGTGAGGCATTTCGCTCTCCTCATCGGGAACTTTACCTATGTCATGGAGCAGACCGGCACGCTTGGCTTTCTTCGGATTCAATCCTAATTCTGAAGCCATAACAGCGCAAAGGTTTGCAGTCTCACGAGCATGTTGCAGAAGGTTCTGTCCATAACTGGAACGATATTTCATTTTACCAATGATGCGCACCAGTTCGGGATGCAAGCCGTGAATACCTAAGTCAATAGCAGTTCGCTTACCTGTCTCAATAATTTCGTTCTCCAACTGCTTCTTCACCTTGGCTACTACCTCTTCGATACGAGCCGGATGGATGCGGCCGTCAGCGACCAACTGGTGAAGAGCCAAGCGACAAATCTCACGACGAACAGGATCAAAACCACTGATGACAATAGCTTCGGGAGTATCATCAACCACGATTTCCACACCACAAGCAGCCTCAAGAGCACGGATGTTACGGCCTTCACGTCCTATGACACGACCCTTCACATCATCGTTTTCAATGTGGAAGACTGAAACAGAATTTTCTATGGCTGTCTCGGTGGCTACACGCTGGATAGTCTGAATAACTATTTTTTTTGCTTGAGCATTGGCATTAAGTTTGGCTTCGTCCATGATCTCATTGATATAGCCAGCCGCCTGAGTCTTTGCCTCATCCTTAAGCGACTCAACCAGACGATTGCGAGCCTCCTCTGCACTCAGACCGGAAAGCTCCTCCAGTTTCTCACGCTCCTTTTGCTGCATCTTACCCAGTTCTTCCTGCTTCAAGACCAATGCCTTCTTCTCATTGTCAATGCGCTGTTGCTGGCTGTCCAATTCATTCTTACGGCGGCCTAACTCATCCTGTCGCTGATTGAGTGAAATCTCACGCTGCTTCAGCCGATTCTCACTCTGCTGAATGTGCTGATTACGCTGCTGTACCTCTTTCTCAAGTTCACTTTTCTTGTTAAGAAACTTCTCTTTAACCTCAAGCAGTTTTTTCTCCTTGATAACTTCGGCCTCCTTTTCAGCGGCATCAACCATTGCATTGTATTTCCCTTTAATAACCTTGAGGAAAATAAAATATCCGCACGCCACACCTATTATCAGCGCGCCCACGGCAATTAGAATCACATAAATTAAATCTATCATAATACATTAATGTTAATACTCTCTTACATCATCTACTTCAATGCATTTTCAATCTCGGAAGTCAGCTGTGAGAGAATATTATCATAAGGGGTCATATCATTTTTGCCCAACTCTTTCTCATACCGCAACGCTATCTCAATGAGCGTCATCAGCGCGATGGTATGGTCACTCTTACGCCCTTTATATGCCTGTGCATAAGCTCCATAGCGCTCAGAGATAAGTTTGGCGGCTGCACGATAGTATTCCTCATCGGCACGATTGTGAAGCACCATTGCTATCTCCTCGTCATAGACGTGCAACCTTATATTGAGTTTCTCCTTACTGTCCTCTGCCATTGCTTTCTTCCGTTACTTCTCGTCACTTAGGACGGCAATGCATTTATTCACTTCACGTATCAGATGAGCCAGACGTTCCTTGGAGTCCTTTAGGTCGTTATCGGAGATCTCCAACATCCGAGCCATCTTCAACGATTGATAGTCACGCTCTTTCTGAGCCAATTGTGTTTCAAGCACAGCAATTTTACGCTCATTGTCAGCCACCATCGCATACAACTCTTCATTCTCCTTCTTCATTTCTTGAAAACGGAGTATCAACTGCCGTACACGTGTTTGGAACGTGGCTAAAACATTCTCATTCTGAGCCATGACTAAACTTTAACTTTACAAAGGTAGGTAAAATTCGGTAAAGTGCCCACCCTTGTACCGTATATTTAATATTTATTAATCATTTATCCTCTGTCTGAGGTCTTTTTTCTTTCTTTGCCAGCATCACAATACGATAGGTAAAATCAGTGACCCACTTCTCACTGAAGCCCAGTCGCTTATTATACTCACGTACAGCAACTACCGTTTTAAGGACACCAACATCCTTATAGTCATTCTTCGTAAAGATGTCATGAACGGTTTTCTCCGTCATAGAATAGATAGTTTTCTTCAAGAAACCGGGTAGACGCAACTTGAACTTCATCAAATTGCCGGTCAACATCATTACATCCTGCACAAAGGCTTGGAATTGAAGCAGGTAAGTCTGCACGTCTTGAATCTTCTTACAACGGCGACGGATGCTTTGGTCAATCTCTTTAAAGAACTGATCGTCCATCTCATACATTTCTTTCAGTATTTTCTTGCAACGTGCTTTCTCCCCAATGCCCAGCTTTCCACCCTGCGTTGGTATACGAAGTGTTGTCTTAAACACTCGCAAATCCGGCAATGCGTTCAGATTAGTGATACCTAAATCTGCTGCCATAACAGCCTGAAAATATACGCGAATGAGGGTCATGAAGTCTTCCATACCTCCTACTTTCGTCTCGGTTTCGGCCGACTTACGACAAAAAATTTTCTGAAATATTCCCATAGTCTTACTTATTTTGACTGCAAAGTTACGCTTTTTTACTGACATTCTAACATTTTTCTGAAACAAAAAGATACTAAATAAAAAAAATGTGTATCTTTGCAATCCGTAACAACGCCATAGCATTTTATGAAAGGAATTGTTTTAGCCGGAGGAAGTGGCACGCGTCTCTATCCAATCACAAAAGGTATCAGCAAACAACTGATTCCTATTTACGATAAGCCTATGATCTATTATCCGATTTCGGTGCTTATGTTGGCTGGTATCAAAGAGATTCTGATTATCTCAACACCACACGACCTGCCAGGGTTCCGCAGGCTATTAGGAGACGGAAGTGAGTTGGGAATGCACTTCGAATATGCAGAACAACCATCACCCGACGGCTTGGCTCAGGCCTTCATCATCGGCGAGAAGTTCATTGGCGATGATTGTGTTTGCCTCGTGCTTGGCGATAACATCTTTCACGGATCTGGTTTCAGCGGACTATTAAGACAGAGTGTAGAGAATGCGGAAAAGCATGGACAAGCCACAGTTTTCGGCTACTATGTCAATGACCCGGAACGATATGGAGTAGCTGAATTCGACAAAGACGGTAAGTGTTTAAGCATTGAAGAGAAGCCAGAGCATCCCAAATCCAACTATGCCGTAGTTGGACTCTACTTCTATCCTAACAGCGTGGTGAAGATTGCCAAAGGTATCAAGCCCAGCGCACGGGGTGAATTGGAAATAACAACGGTCAATCAAGAATATCTTGCCCAGAAGAAACTGACGGTACAAGCCCTACAACGCGGTTTCGCTTGGCTGGACACCGGTACTCACGACTCATTGGCCGAGGCCTCGACTTTCATTGAAGTTATCGAAAAACGTCAGGGACTAAAGGTAGCCTGTCTGGAAGAAATAGCCTACAATTATGGATGGATTAATCGTGAGCAACTAAAAGAATTAGCCAAGCCTATGCTAAAAAATGAATATGGGCAGTATTTAGAGCAGTTGACTAATATTTAAATTAGATTTGCACCGAGAAAATTTTCGCTAATCACAAGATTTTCAAACAATGAAATCTCGTCGAATTAACAAATTTAAGGGGTTAAAACTATGGTTTTAACCCCTTCCTTTATCCACCGTTTTTTCTTTGATTATCTTTTGGTCGCGATTTGATTATCTTTTCACTTCGGTTTAATAATCTTTTCACTTCCATTTGATTATCTTTTGCTCGCCATTTGATTATCTTTTCCAAGTCATTTGATTATCAAATGCCGACCATTTGATAATCAATTTTTATACACCCCCCATTTGATTATCTTTTGCCCCCTAAAAAGATATCTTTTCAGAAAGCATCTCCGGAATAAAAAAGCCGCTACATAAAAAAGACTTCATGTAGCGGCTTTCCTTTTACATTATTTATTTTTCTCTGTAGCGACCTCACTAAACAAACCCTTACCTTTACCCCAATACTCCTTGCCGTAAAGTACCCATACGCACGAAAGAACGAAACCGATGAACGTCCAGATTAGGACAACTTTCTTACGGCTATTACTGGGCTGAAGCGGTACGGAGGCCGGCTGAATGATTGCAAAGACCGGTTTCTCGTCAATGATCTTACCTCTGGCTGCTTCTGCCTGCAACTTGGCCTGCGAATAAACTTGTGAAGCAATGTTCAACTCATTAGACAATCTTGTACCTTCTGATATGACTGCATTGAGGGTAAGACCACGGTTATGGTCCTGATAGTAGGCATAGGCACGACTTGCATTCAGATACTTCTCATGGCTCTCATCAGATATCTTCTGATAATTATCAAAGTCCTCTCGCGCTTTTCTTGTCCTATACTCAGTCACGAACTCACGGAGATAGCTACATACGCTATCAGCTACTATAGCAGCAACAACAGGATTATCCATCGTCACATTGATAGTAGTCTCACCCGACTTCTTATCAACATCCACCGCTATGGCCTTATTAAGATATTTCACTATACCAGACTGTTCCTTCGTAAGACGGAAGATATCAACCTTATCTGAAGTCTCAATGCTGTCAGTTGAGAATAACGATAATATAGGCTTGATGACGAGTCCGCTGATTGAGAATTGTTCACGCGTCAGATAACCGATAAGCGTTGTGTCAATATCATGCTCCGGATCAGAGACGCGAATATCGAAAAGCTTTGTAGCAAATGGAGTTGATGCCACGACTTCAGGATATACCGTGACATTATAGGCATCGGCACTGGAACCCGTCATAGCCCCACCAAGCCCCAGCATACCAGTAAGACTGCTGAGCGAAGAGTTTGAACTGGACTTCCCTAATTCCGGTACAAGAGTAACCGTAGTGGTATATGTCCTTGTCATCATGAAAGCACCTATCAAACCTAAAACAATGAAGACACCAGTAGCTTTCATGATGAACCGCCTACCGGCCCATAGCTTAACAAGATACTCTCTATAGTCGATGTCGCCTGCTTCAGGCTGGAGATCGTCATTCATTCTCTTTTCTTTCTCAACCTCAAGAAGCACTTCCTTCAATTCATTCTTATCCATAATTCTACTTATTTAAGAGTGTTCATAAGTGAAGCGATCACGGCGAGCATCGACACAGATGTTGTTGTTGCAGAAAGAGTCGTTGCAAGATTCCACTGACTTCTTCCCTTTTGAGGAACAATGATTTTAGAACCGCCAGTAATATCCTTGGCACTTGCTCTTCTACCGAGTTTCTTGATATGTCCATTAGGATACAGGATAAACGTACCACTCTTGCGGGCTCTTTCAGCATATCCACCAGACTCACTAATATAATTCTTCAGTTTCATCTTTGAATCATAAACTATAGAGTTTGGTTTGCGTACCGAACCGGAAATGCTGACCGTTGTCATATATTGAGGTATTATCAGGACATCTCCATCTTGAAGTACAGGATCAATTTCAGAATGAGGATTAGCCATAATCTTTACAAGATCAATACCAACAGGATATGTTTTTGACACTTGTGGTACGATAATAGAGTCGTTACCTGAAATCTTATTGTTACTTGCCACCATTTCCATCAAATCCTGTGCCTGCTGATATTCCTCTGGTGTCATCTGACGCTCAAGACGTGCTCCTTGAATGTAGGCAAAGTCTGTAAGTCCTCCCGCTTTTCTAATCAAATCTGACAAACGCTCGTTACGTTCATTAAGCGCATAGTCACCTTCAAATTCCACCTCTCCTACTACAGTAACATTTGTTTTGGGCGAATATCCTGGAGAACGACGCACAAACACTTGATCATACGGTTCAAGAACAAATCCCTGTTCACCTTCAATCACGAAACCATCCCTTACACTGAAAGAGAAAGTTTTTGAGAATTCCTTTTGTTTCTTAGTGCTTGTCGGATCAATAATGCGACGAGTAACATCAACACGAACCGTTGAAGCAGATTCTGTCAACCCACCGGCCATAATGATAATGTCTTCCAGCTTTGTATTTGCAGCATAAGGGAAGATACCCGGAGAATATACCTCGCCTGAGATTTCAAGCGTTCCTTTCGATTCAAGATCGTATACGCTTGGGATAAAAAGAACATCATTCTTCTGCAGGACGATGTCCGGATCTTTCCCATCCAATATACTTTTGATATTAACAGACATCACCTCCAAACTTTTATCCGGATTCTCTCTATGAAGTACAGCACGATTAGTGAAAGCATCCTCCAAAAGTCCATCAGCTCTTTCGATGAGTTCACGAATAGTCTGAATATTCTTTCCCAGTTCATAGTACCCAGGACGATACACTGCACCCTTTATCTCAATACGATTGTCGTAGCGGTCGAGGATGGCACCTACGCTGACGACATCACCGTCCTTCACCTTAAAGACTCCGTAGTTCATTTCTTCAACCGTACATATCGTTTTCTCCTTTATATTATTACGGTTTACTGTTACAGCTGTTGTATATGCGTCATTGGAAAATCCACCAGCATAGTTGATCAGAGTTCCAATAGATTCGGAAGATTTCATCTCGTAGTACATAGGGCGTTTGATCTTACCCTCAATGAGAACAAGGGCCTCGTATGGACTTGCAATAATAACGTCACCTTCCTGAAGACGAATATCAGAATGAGAACGACCGTGGAGAATATAGTCATATACATCGACTGTAGCAACGGTTCTTCCACCGCGTACTACCTTGATATTACGCAAACTACCAAGCTGATTAATACCACCAGCCTTATACAAGGCATGGAATACGGTACTGAAAGATGACAGTGCATAAGTACCAGGCCTCACTACTTCGCCCATTATGTTGACCTGAATAGTACGAATCTGCCCAAGACTAACCTTAACATTTGTGCTGAGATTGACATTGGCAGAAGCCATGCCTGAATAAATCTGGCTCAGCTTACCCTTTATCTTCTCAGTAGCAGTCTGGACCGTAAGGCCATTCACGTTGATAGGTCCCACATCCGGAATGGAAATATACCCATCAGGAGTAACTTTTTGAGTTATGTTCGCTTCACTGGCACCCCATACCTCAATCTGTATTTGATCACCGGGACCGAGACGGTAGTCAACAGGAGTTGCAATATTCATGCTCGGCTCGAATGTCAGATTGGTATTCCTAAATATATCACGGCCAAATACTTTTATTCCATTTTCCGGACCATCCTGCATCATATTATGATCTTGTGCAGAAGCAACATCGTCCCTCGTCTCAGGATTAATACGCTGAGCATCAATATCATCATCTTCCTTATTGGCAACACTATTGCTCTTCTGTTGATCATACTTGTCTTTTATTCGCTGCAACTGGGTTGTGGACACTCCTTTCAGCATAAGTTCGTTGTACAACTGCTTTTGAGACTTTCCTTGTTTAATTCCGCTCTTTACATATTCCATAACCGTATCATCACTCATTGCCTGAGCATTTGCTACGGATGAAACGGAGAATAAAAGAAAAATTGCAAATATTACCTTTTTCATTCTCTTTAATAAATATAAATTCTATAATACTTTCGTGTTAAATTCTCTTATTAGTTAGTTCCAGAACAACAGAAAGTTGTCCGGAATTTGTTCATATCCGAAAAATCACTTACCTCAAGCATATATGCAAGCAACAGAGAAATCATCAATGACGCGGCAAAGGTACAAATAAAATCTGAGAAACTCACACTTTTTGTTCTTTTTTCAATCATAGAGCATATTGGCCGGTCATTCGTATCAGTTAATCTAACCCGATTCGGAACAAAGAAACAACTATCATAAGTCTTAAATAGTGTTACTATGGTATTTACGCAGTCTAAGTATCATACTTACGAGGTCTAAGTATATGGTTTACAAGATGCAAACAGCATCAAAAAAAAGGATGTACCCATATAGGCACATCCTTCTTTTATTTGCGATACTCTACTTGCTTATTTCACTTTCTCAACGATAGCCTTGAAAGCCTCGGGATTGTTCAATGCGAGGTCGGCAAGCACCTTACGGTTAATCTCAATACCAGCCTTGGACAGAGCACCCATTAACTTCGAATAGCTCATACCCTCCAAACGGGCTGCTGCGTTGATACGCTGAATCCACAAAGCACGGAAGTTGCGCTTCTTGTTACGACGATCGCGATAAGCATAGGTCAAACCCTTCTCCCAAGTATTCTTGGCTACTGTCCAAACATTCTTGCGGGCTCCAAAGTAACCGCGAGTAAGTTTCAGGATTCTCTTACGTTTTGCTCTTGATGCAACGTGATTTACTGATCTTGGCATAGTTTTTCTGTACTTTAAATGTTAGACAATAGGTTAATTAACGGAGACGCAACAGGTCACGAACCTGCTTCAGATTGCTGTTGTCAACAAGGGTAGAACCTACCAAGTTGCGCTTCTGTTTCTTGGTCTTCTTAGTCAGAATGTGACTGTGGTAAGCGTGATGTCTCTTAATCTTACCCGTACCGGTGAATGAGAATCTCTTCTTGGCACCGGAGTTTGTCTTTACTTTTGGCATTGTTTTTACTTTTAATGTTTAATACTTAAATTTATTAAAGCGATGGCAACGCATATACCGAGCGTTACGCATCTGTTTCTTCTGTCAGTTTTTTCAGGGCATCGGCACTGATCTTCGCATTAGCAAACAGACCTCCGTTTGCCGGAGTGTCTACATCCACCTCCCCGACATTGGGTCTTGACTGACGAGCAGCCTCTTTTGCCTCCTGGGCTTCGGCCTCGCGATCACGAGCCTGTTGGCTCTTTTTGACGACTCCAGCCTTCTTTGGCGCCAGATAGAGGAACATCTTCTTACCCTCAAGCGACGGCATTGACTCAACCTTACCCCATTCTTCCAAGTCGTTGGCAAAGCGCAACAGCAGAACCTCGCCCTGTTCTTTAAAAAGAATACTTCGACCACGGAAGAACACGTAGGCACGCACTTTGTTTCCTTCTTCCAGGAATTCCTTGGCGTGTTTCAGCTTAAACTGATAGTCGTGCTCATCGGTCTGAGGTCCAAAGCGTATCTCCTTCACCTCTATCTTCACTTGCTTGGCCTTCATCTCCTTTGCACGTTTCTTCTGCTGATAGAGGAACTTGCTATAGTCGACAAGACGACAAACAGGCGGATTGGCATTAGGAGAGATTTCCACAAGGTCTACACCCTGCTGGCGAGCCATATCCAAAGCTTGTCTCGTAGGCATCACCGACGATCCGCTCTCACCTACTATGCGGACTTCTCGCACCCGAATCTGTTCGTTTACGCGGTATTGATTCTGTTTTTTGTCTGTCTTCATCAAGCTATTTTTGCAAATCGGCTGCAAAGTTACAATAATTCAGTGAATTAGCAAAACATTTCCGAAACATTTTTTGAAAAGATTTGGCAATCTCACACTTTTCGCGTACCTTTGCAAGCCAATACAGGGATTATGGAGAAACAGAAAGTCATTATCAGCGAGCAACTGGAGCAAGTGCTCAGCGAAGCCATTAGCGTGTGCAAAGCTGACCGTATGTTCATTCTTACCGATGAAAACACTCAGCAACTATGCAGTCCTGTTATCAACAACTATAAATGCGTGCAAGGCGCAACAACCATCACGATTCCCGCCGGTGATACCAATAAGACGCTGGAATCAATCAGCTTGGTATGGAGCAAACTGCAAAAGCAAGGAGCCACGCGCCACTCATTGCTCATCAATCTTGGAGGAGGAATGGTAACGGACTTAGGAGGTTTCGCTGCCTCAACCTTTAAACGTGGTATACCTTATATAAATATACCCACTACATTACTCTCAATGGTCGATGCCTCGGTTGGCGGAAAGACCGGCATCAACTTTGGTGGACTGAAAAACGAGATTGGGGTATTCAACAATGCCAATTGCGTCATTCTTGACACTGTGTTCCTCAAGACGCTCGACCACGAGAACATTCTCTCAGGCTATGCCGAGATGCTAAAGCATGGACTTATATCTACGGAAGCGCATTGGACAAAACTCCTAAACTTTGACATCAATGAGCCCAACCTTCCGGAACTGGGTTGCATGGTGGCCGAGAGCGTACAGGTCAAAGAACGCATCGTGGAAGAAGACCCTACAGAAAAAGGCATTCGCAAAGCACTGAACTTAGGCCACACCATCGGTCATGCTTTCGAATCACTATCACTACAACGCAAGCCTATTCTGCACGGTTATGCCGTAGCCTATGGTTTGGTATGTGAACTCTACCTAAGTGTCGTCAAGACAGGGTTCCCCATTGAAAAGATGAGGCAGACCGTGCATTTCATCCACGAACACTATGGACGTATGCACATTACCTGCGAAGACTACCCCACTTTGCTGGAACTAATGACACACGACAAAAAGAACATAGGCAGCAATATCAATTTCACCTTATTAGGTGGTATCGGTGATATTCGCATCAACCAGACTGCAACCAAAGCAGAAATAGAAGAAGCCTTAGACTTCTACCGTGAAGGTTGCTAAGGCTTCGGCTTTCTGACGAGCTATTTTTCCCGTCTCCGTCAATGGTATATGGTCAACGGATAGTATAAGCTTAGGTATCCAATACGGAGGAAGAAGCCGAGTACAGAGTGTGTCTATCGTTCCGATATTTTTTGATTCTGTTAATAAAACAACGATTTCGCCAAACTTGACATCTTTCCGACGGGTGATTGCAAACGGCTGTTGCAAATGCGGCTTCAACAACTGCTCTACTTCTTCTATCTGAATCTTGATACCACCGGAACAGATCACATTGTCTTTTCGCCCCAATATGCGAAAAGCCCTTCTACCTGTTTCTTCAGAATGGAGAAGCGGTCGAAGCTCCACAATATCATTTGTCACCAATGGGCCATCATGAACTGCCGGAGCATTAATCACCAGACAGCCATCAGCATTTCTTGATACTGACACACCATCAAGAGGCATGTACCAATCACTGGCTTCAGGGCCATTTAGTCGACGAAGAGCAATGTGCGACAATGTCTCCGTCATACCGTAAGTACTCCATACTGCATGAGGGAATGTTCTCAGTTCGCTGGCTAAAACATCGTCTATAGCACCTCCACCAATAATAAGATGGCGAACCTGTCTTAAACGCTCCCGCTCTGCCGGAACCTGCAAAGAATTGTAGACCTGCATAGGAACCATCGCTACAAAAGAAAGCGGTGTGTCTCTCTCCTCCGAAGAGAGAAGGAAAGAAAAGGGATGACCACCAGGGGCTACGCTGATCAATTTCAGTCCGCAGGTAAGTGCCCGCACCACCATCATCTTACCAGCAATATAATCAAGAGGCATACAAAGCAAAGCTGTATCACCTTTATGCAAGCCCAAAAACTGACAGGTAATACGTGCCGAAGTCTCCATACGTCGTTTCTCCACCAGCATCGGTTTCGGCTGCCCCGTAGAACCACTTGTATGCACCAAGACGGTGGGACTGTCATTATGCCATTCGGCTAAGAATTCTTCGAGACCCATAATTGATCGCCCCGAATCTCCAGAGGCATAGGTATATTATCCGTAAAAAGTAACCCCGTGCCCAGACCTTGTGGCATCGTGATATTTTCACCATAGACAGCACTACAGAATCGGGCAATGGAATTTAAACCGACGTTACTCTCCAGAGCTGAGGTAATCCATGAGCCGACACCTTCTTCACGAGCAATATCTATCCACTCACGACATCCCATCATACCGCCATGAAGCGATGGTTTCAGTACGATATAAGCCGGTTTGATGATTCTCAACATCTGTCGTTTCATCTCCGGTTCATTCACACCAATCAATTCCTCATCAAGAGCTATGGGCAAAGGAGCATCACGGCAGAGCCCAGCCATAATAGACCATTGCTTCTGTCGTATAGGCTGTTCAATGCTATGGATAGCATACTGCGAAAGCAATTCAAGTTGATAGAGGGCATCGTCTGATGCAAAACCACCATTGGCATCAAGTCGCAACTCCACATCATGAAAGCTGAATCGTTCACGAATGGATTTCACCAAATCAAGTTCCTTATCAAAGTCAATAGCCCCTACTTTCAGTTTAACACAACGAAAGCCCTGAGCAAGTTTATCCTCTATACGCTGCAGCATCTCCTCGTAAGAGCCCATCCAAACCAAACCATTAATAGGGATACCCTGCTCACCACGACTAAACGGAGTATCGAACAATTGTGGTTGACGGAATGAGAGCAATGCCGTCTCCAATCCGAAGAGCATTGACGGGTAGTCACGCATAGCCTCATAGTCTATCCTTCCCGTCTGCTCCACCTGATTACAGAACTCGCGTAACACCTTATTATATATATAAGGCGGCATGGCATCGCAACTCAAGTCGGGCAGTGGTGCACATTCACCCACCCCACAACGCTCACCGTCGTTAATCTCTACAAACCACGATTTCCGTTCATTATATACACCTCGCGAAGTGCCCGCAGGCTGTTTAAAATGGAGCACCCGTTCCGTTACCTTAACCTGAATCGCCATCAGAGTTAATAGTTATAAGTAGCCAAATTGCCCCATTCGGGATTGACAACTAAGACAAAAGAAGTTTCAGATTCACCAGTTGGATCTATCGGATCATCGGGGACATCAGGATCCTCTTCACCCGATGGATCTGAATTGGCAGAAAAGAAATAGCCAGAATACTCTGTTATCTGGTTTCTCTTAATAGGAACATTCTTAAGTTCTCTGGCCCCTTCCACCATACCGGGATAACTCAACAGATTTCCAGAGGCATCAAGCATATTTATAGTAAGATTCAACGTAGCGTCATCTTCTGAACGTACAAACGTATATAAGTCAATCTGTAACGGTTTACCGGTCATTTCATCTGGAAAATCCACAAAAACGACTTGCTTCGACTTGTCTACACCGTATCCAGTCACTGCATTGACAGCGCCACTACCTCCTACATAGTAAAAGCGCGCCCGTTTTACTGCAGCCGGTTTGGCATCAAGTGTCCGGAAACGAACCATCGCCGAAACACGGTTCATTTCCATCTCACAAGTCTTTGCTTTCTCTTCCACCAGAATACTCTGATAAGCCACAAACGTATCGGAAAATCCATTATCATTTGTAAACTTCACATTCTGCGGATCAGACAACACCGGATTAGAAGCACTGCTATGCCCAAGCACCATCACTTGATAAGTACCGGGTGCAAGTGTCATCGCAACTGCCCCAAAATCAGTGTCTTCTTGTGTTTGAGTAACAGTCTTTATCTTGCTACCATCCTGATAGACAACAAAGTTAAGAGTTTTCCAAAGAGCAGCATCAGCCCTTGAACCAGTGACACGAACCTTCAGTATCAGATTAGCATCGCTCTCTGTTGTGGGCAATTTCTCGTCGTCCACAACCATTTTCTCACAAGAAGAGAATAACAAGAGTACCATCAGTACCGCTGTCATTACAATCTGGATTCTGTTTCTCATACTATGGATGCAAATTTATCTTTCAAAAAAATTCTACCGACGATAACGTCAGAAGAAGTATTTGGTGGAGCTGGAGGGAGTCGAACCCTCGTCCGCACAAGGAAACCATACGCTTTCTACACGCTTATTCCAGACTTTATTTTCGTGCTACGGCAAGACCTGGACCACCAACCGGAGCCTTATCTCCTAAAAATTCATTTCTCAACCGGAGCCTTAAGAAACTATTCCCGATTTGCCTGCGCCGCCTATTCCGTAAGATTCGGGACAACATCCCCGGGGCGACGTCTCGTTCTCCTACCTTGTAAGAGAATTAAGCTCGTAATCTACTGTACTTCGATTAGGCAGCGAGAGCATACTCATTGTTGCCAATTAATTTTCCGACCGCAGAGATTATGGAGCCTACAGTCACCGCTCCGCGTGCTTACGTACCATCTCATCTTGCCGTCAAATCCAATCAACCCCATTTAAATCAAAATGAAGACACCTTCATTAATCTATTGCAAAATCTGGTATCGCGAGTGCAAAGATAGTTTTTTTTTTTCAAACAACAATGGTTTTTCAAAAAAAACAATTACCCTGTCTCTTATACACATAGCCGAGCCCACGAG
>CAMWKM010000011.1 GCA_947174835.1 uncultured Prevotella sp. | reverse complement strand
GCAAGGATGGCGTGAATGGCAAAGACGGTGCTGACGGCAAGGATGGCGTGAACGGTAAAGATGGCGTTGATGGCAAAGACGGTGCTGACGGTAAGGATGGTAAAGATGGTGCTGATGGCAAGGATGCTGATGTCTGGACACCTGGCCCCGATGGATACTGGTATAAGAATGGTGTGAAGACTGAAAACAGTTGGAAGGCCAGCACGCTTACCGCTGTTGTTGACGGCAAGAAGGTACGCTTCACCAACATTGACGGTCTTGAAGGTGACATCGTTATCTCAATGGTGCTTGAGTTGAAGAGCCTCGTTTTTGAGCCCGACTTCTATTGGAAGGGTATTGAAGCTTTCGAGGTTTCTACTTTCCAGTACGATCCCTTTAGAAATGTGATGAAGGTCAGTGCTGATGATATTCTCAATCTCCAAGATGAGAAAGTTTACAAGGCTGATAAAGGTGATAGCAAAGGTCTCAACGATGCCGTTTTCTTTATGGCTCCTGATATGGCTTGCACCTATCACTTGAACCCTGCCAATGCAGAGGTGAAGAGCGATGTTGCTGCCTGGAAGTTCATTGCTTACAACAAGGAGACTCGCTCTACGGGCGACAACGTGAGCAGCAATTTCAAGATTAGTTCGGCTGATCTGAAGACGAAGGGCAAGGTAACTATCCATTCGCAGTACAATGGTAATGTCATCAAGGATATTGCCAAAGACAATAAGGTGACAGTTCTGGCTCTGCAGTATATTGCTGGTGATTCTGTCATTACTTCTGACTATGCTGCTGTTCAGGCTTCCAAATATAAGGATTTGGTGCTCAATAATCCTAAGAAGAGCACAACTCCTTGTAATGCTAAACTCCATTTGTATAAGACCGCTAAGGAGGCTGCTGAGGCGAAATATAATGATGTTGCCACCAAGGATCGTATTGTTGAGGTTAAATGGGACAACGATAAGGGTATTGACCTGCGCGAATATGTGAACACACACTATACTCGCGTTGAGGCTGACGGAACTGAAAAGAAAGATATACAATGGGATAAGAATGCTGCTTCTGGCAAAGTTGAAGAGAGTGGCTTCAAGTATACTTTTGAGTTGGTTGGCTATCGGTCTGGTGAGAATAAGACTTCTCAGAGTGCCCACGCTGCTATTGCTGCTGATGGTTACACACTGCGTGCCCAGATGACCAAGGAAGGTAAGCAGCAGGCTTACGCCTATGACGCTACGAAGGCAAATAACGAGCAGAACAAAGCTCTTATTGGTCGTGAACCGGTGGTTCGTGTACTCTTGACCGATACTATCAATAACAAGGTTGCTGCTGTCGGCTATTTCAAGATTAGGATTGTTGAAGAGAATGTTGATCCGGATGTTAACGCTATTAATGTTGAATTGAGCACTACAACGGACTACACGATTGCTTGTGAAAACAAAGAGTTAGATCCGGAAGTGATGAGAGTTACTTGGCATCAGGTTGAGGAGCAGATTATTGCCAAGGTGGACATGAGTAAGGAGACCTTCGAAGCCAAGTACGATTTGGATGGTTTTACTTCTACCAACAAAGAGGCTTATCAGTTTGACAAAATAGACGGTAAAGAACTTAAAGGTGCTGAAAAAATTGGTAAGATTACGCGCACAGAGGTTGATATAGAAGGTAAGCAGACACAGGTGCTCATTTGGAATTTCGAAAATCAGGAGGCTTACAAATTATTCAAGGGTACTAAGGAAGGTGAGACCAAGACTATCGTGGTCTATGCACGCTATGCTTTGAAGCCAGACCAGACAGCTGTTAACCAGTATATCTGGGTGAAGTTCACTTGGACTCCTGGCAAAGTATCTGTAATGCCTAAGACTGCCTTTAGCAACGACAACAAGAATAAGAGTTACTGGTATGCTGAAAATGGTAATGTTGCAGGAGAGGGAACAGAATGGACGGACATTCACGGTAACGTGGAGGTCGTTGGTACCGACGTTGCATTCGAAACGGAGGGCAACGTGAACAAGGAGACCTCTAAGGCTGACGATGAGTTCGTGTTCGATATCCGTAGCACTTTGGTAGGCAACAAACTGATTACCGATGAACTGGTTAAGCCTTATGATGTTCTGGAGAGTAGCGCAAAGCGTACACTCAAGTTCGTGAGCGGCTATGTAGGTAGCGGCTCCAACAAGAAAGAACTGAAGGCCAGCACCGATGGTCAGTTCCTGAATTACGGCTTGATTTCTATTGCGCAGATGGATCCCGAAACAGGTGTGGTTAAGCTCTTGGACACCGAGGAAGGCAAGAAACTGCTGAACCTCTATGATCACAAAGACTTGGCCAACACGCTGACAGCCACAGTTGCAGTTGAGGAGGAAGTTTGTACTTATGGTAAGATTCCTGTAGAGAACAACCAATTCAATGTGAAGTTCCTGCGTCCTATCACCCTGAATGATGCCAAGGCTACCATTGCCAAGGATGGTGAGACCGGAGGTTCTGTTGTCCCCGTGGAGTTGTCCTTCAGTGACTGGCGTGATCATGACTTCCTCAGCGCAGACGCAAAGGATTATAACTACTTCAAGTACTATGGCATCAGAAATATCAATGTCAAGGTGACGGAGGCTATGACCGACCAGACTGGTACCAAGAAGCCTTTGAGTGAAGTCAACAAATTCATGCAGGTCGAGTATTACGATGCTGAGGGAACAAAAGATGGTAATGTTATCAAGGTGGGTGTCGAAGGCAAACGCCCAGCGAAAACAGATCTTGACTTTGGTACATTGCACTATCAGAACAACGGTACTACTGTTGGCCAGTTTACCATGTGGATCCCCGTTGAGATTACCTACGATTGGGGTACGCTCAATGCCACACTGGTGTGCACCGTTGGCAACACGGTGGCCAATGCTCGCCAAAAGTAATTTAAGTTAAGCATTTAGATTTGGGCAGGTATGCGTGGCATATCTGCCCAATTTTACCAAAAAGAAAGAAATGAAAGTCAAACAATATAACTTTTTGTTCTTGATAGTGTTTGTTGTTGCAGTCGTGAGTCTTGGCGGCTGTAGAAGCGACAAACCGGCTAATGACAATGTTCAGCCTCTGCAACCGTATGAAGAACTGGTCACGAACCAAGATACCGTGGCGGTGATTCAACTGGTTGACCGCTTTTTCGGATATATCATGGAGGGTCATGTGGATGATGCTGCCGCCATGCTCTATGTGGCGGGTGATGATATATATGATGAGCCGATGCTGATGGACAATGAGGAAATGGCGCAGGTCAGACAACTGCTGGAGACAATAGACATCCAGTCCTATAGGATTGACTATATCAAATTCAGCGAAGCCCATAATAATGAAGTGAAAGTCACGGCTGTCATAGAGGAGGCTCATGACGGAATGCCTGACATCACGACTGCATTCTATTTCAAGCCGCAGGATTACCTGACGAACTGGGTGCTGTGTCTGGCTGATTCTTACAGAGGGCAAGATGCCATTGTAGATAACGACAGTAAAGACTCCTTGACGCAAAAATTCCAGAACGAAGTTGAGGAACAATTAAGAAAAGCAAGTGAAGAATAGTATGATGAACAGAATAGTGAGAATCCTATTGGTGGGCGTGCTCATGGGTATGAGCATGACGATGACTGCTCAGACGGAATCCGACGCATCCTATAAATTCAAGAAACACGCATTCCTGAATGTTGAGGGCGGTGCCCAATACACGTTGGGTGAGGCAAAGTTCTCGAAATTGTTGTCACCTAATGCTCAGTTGGGATTGGGTTATCAGTTCAGTCCGGTCTTTGGTGTGCGCATTCAGGCTAATGCGTGGCAGAGCAAGGGTGGATGGAACGGTATCTGTACTGAGGATTATAAGTACAACTATGTGGCTCCCGGCATTGACTTGATGCTGAACCTGTCGAATCTGCTGTGTGGATGGAATCCCGATCGTCTACTGAATGTGACGGCTTTCTTAGGCGGTGGTGCCAATTTTGCATGGGGAAACGACGAGGTGAACGATATTGCTGCTCGGGTGAATAATATATCAGGTTACAATCTTGAGAATCTATGGGATGGTTCAAAGGTACTGCCTTTTGGTCGTGGTGGCGTAGAACTGGGATTCCGGTTGAGCGATGCCGTGAGCCTGTTGGTGGAAGGCAATGCCAATGTATTGAGCGACAAGTATAATTCGAAGAAGGCAGACAATGTAGACTGGTACTTCAATGGTTTGGTGGGTCTGCGCATCAATTTGGGAAAGACCCGCACTAAGGTTGAGGCTCCTGTCCGTCAGATTGTCGCTGTTGCCGAACCCGAACCTGTTGCCGAACCGCAGCCTGTGGTTGAAGCAAAACCGCAAGTTGAGCAGCAGCCAGTTGAAAAGAAAGTGGAGGAATGCCGTCGTGATGTGTTCTTCGAACTCAATAAATACGACATCCGCGAGTCTGAACAGCAGAAGGTGGCCGATATAGCCGCATTCCTGCAGCAGAATCCGCAGGCAAAAGTAATGGTGACAGGCTATGCCGATGCTGTCACGGGCAATGATGCTATCAACGACCGACTGGCTGCGCAACGTGCTGCTGTTGTGGCGAAGGCATTGTGCGAACAGTATGGCATCGCGGCTGACCGTGTCCTGTCTGACTCTAAGGGGTCGCATGAACAGCCTTTTAAGGACAATGAGAAAAACCGTGTCAGTATCTGTATTGCAAAGTAGTGAACATCAATTTTTTTCATACATTAATATATAATCTGTTGACGGCTTTGGTCGTCAATGAATCAGCGTATTGACCTGCTGATTCCCACGAGAAGTGGGTGCGCTCAAGACGAGCACACCCACTCTTATTATGCCTTCAAACCACCCGTTTGGAGGCTTCAAACGAGGTGTTTGGAGGCTTCAAACTCTTCCTATTTAGCCTTCTATTACACGTAAGGACTACTTCATGTCGAAGCCGATACGCAGACCATCGTAGTTCTTGGCTATGTCGCTGACGGTGCCGAGAGTCGAATTGCTGCCACCGCTGAGGGCCGACATGGTTTGCATGAGGGTGAGTAGTTTTGAGGCTTCGAAAAGCAGGGAGATGCCATTGCTGTTGCGCTTGGCGTAGCAGTTGATGTTGAGCAGCAGGCCGGTCATGGTGATCTTGCGGGTAGACTCCTCGTAGGTGTACTTACCGCTCCAGCTTTTTCCGGCAATCTTGGCATTGAAGGTACCATCCTGATTGAAGGTTACCTGCGTATTGCTTGACGAGATACCGGCCTTTTGAAAGGTGGGCTGCAACTTTGACTTAATCTCACTTGCTGCAAATTCACCGCCGGCCTGAGCCAATAGCTGCTCGCTGGTGAATGCACAGCCGGGTTGACTGTACGACCAAGTGCCGACGAGGTTGGCCTGCGTCAGTTTGTCAAGGCCGAGAACGCTTGTCAGGATGTTGCCGATGGCACTGCCGGTAGTGTTGGTCGTAGTGGTCTGACCGGTGTGTTGAGTACCGAATTGCGACAGGCTACCGTTGGTGCCACAGCCACAGAGCATCAGGGCTGTCAAGGCCGATGCTGCGAGAATGCTTGTCTTTTTCATTGTTTGTAGTCTTTTTATGAGGTGAATATTTTACTCAGTCTTCAAAGGGGAGCGGCAGTTGACCGTCACCCAGCAGGTTGTAGCTCATGCGATGGTAGGGCGTGGTGCCATATTGTCGGATGGCCTCGCGGTGTTTCCGTGTGGGGTAGCCTTTGTTTGATTGCCAGTCGTACTGCGGATATGTTTCGGCCAACCGGTTCATATAGTCATCGCGGTAAGTCTTGGCCAGAATCGAAGCGGCAGCGATGGAGAGGTATTTGCCGTCGCCTTTCACGATGGTGGTGTGGGGCAGATCCTGATATTTTTTGAAGCGGTTGCCGTCGATGATGACTGCTTCCGGACGTATTGCCAACTGATCCAGGGCACGGTGCATGGCCAGGATGGAAGCGTTGAGAATATTGATGCGGTCAATCTCCTCGGGAGTGACAATGCCCACAGCCCATGCTACGGCATCGCGTTGCACAATCTCGCGCAGTTGATAACGTCTCTTTTCCGTGAGTTGTTTCGAATCGTTCAGCAGGTCATTGTGGTAATCTTGGGGCAAAATGACGGCAGCGGCATAGACGCTTCCTGCCAGACAGCCCCGTCCGGCCTCGTCGCATCCGGCTTCCACCAGCCCTTCGTAGTAATGACTCTTCAGCATAGATAACGATTAAAACATCTGTGACACACGTCGGATGCCGTCCACGAGAGTGTCGACCTCCTCCTTGGTATTGTAGAGAGCAAACGAGGCGCGCACGGTGCCCGTCACGCCCAATCGGTCCATCAGCGGGTGGGCACAATGATGTCCGGTGCGCACGGCGATGCCCAGACGGTCGAGTAGCGTGCCCATGTCTAAATGGTGGATGTCGCCTACTAAGAAAGATACCACTGCATCCTTCTGCTTGGCCTCGCCAAAGAAGCGGATGTCGGGAATGGTACGCATCTGCTCTATGCAGTAGTGCGTCAGCATTTCCTCGTGAGCCCTGATGTTGTCGAGACCAATCGCCTGCAGATAGTCAATGGCAGTAGCCAGTCCGTGAGTAGCCACATAGTCGGGAGTGCCGGCTTCAAACTTCAGTGGCGGACGCTCGAAGGTCGTCTTTTTCCACGACACTTTGTCGATCATTTCGCCACCGCCCTGATAGGGTGGTAGCTTCTCTAACCAAGACTCCTTGCCATAGAGCACGCCGATGCCCGTCGGGCCATACATCTTATGTCCGCTGAAAGCAAGAAAGTCGCAGTCCAGATCCTGTACGTCGATTTTTATATGAGGCGCACTCTGAGCAGCATCTATCAGTACGGGGATGCCATGCTCGTGGGCCAGACGTATGATGTCCTTTATGGGATTGACGGTGCCCAGCACATTGCTCACGTGTGTCAGGCTCAGGAGTTTCGTCCGATCCGTCAGGAATGTTGCAATATCATTGGCGCAAACAAGGCTTCCATCGTCCGTGATGGGCAGATGTTTCACCACAATGCCCCGTTTTTCGGCCTGTAACTGCCAGGGTACGATGTTCGAGTGGTGCTCCATATCGGTGACTATCACTTCGTCACCGGCTTTCATCTGCGACTCACAAAAGGTCTGGGCCACCAGATTGATGGCCTCGGTGGTGCCACGGGTGAAGACGATTTCTTCTACAGCGCGGGCATTGATATAGGCTCTGACCTTCTCGCGGGCTGCCTCGTGCAGGTCGGTGGCCTGCTGACTCAGGTAGTGTACGCCCCGGTGCACGTTGGCATTGACGTTGAGATACTCTTCGCGCATGGCATCGAGCACGCAAAGTGGTTTCTGTGTGGTAGCCGCATTGTCAAGATAGACCAGCGGTCGGCCATATATTTCTCTTGACAGTATGGGGAACTCTTCCCTTATCTTATGGACATCATACATATCTCTTTCGTTTCTCATCTGCACAGCTTGCACCCTGTGCATCTGTTCAATTCGCCACGGAAACGCTTCTCCACCAGATAGTGCAGGCGGTCGCGCAGCGGTTCCAGTTCCATCTTGTCAATCACTTCGTTGATAAAAGCATTCTGCAGCAGCACTTTGGCCTCAGCGAGCGAGATACCACGTTGGCGCATATAGAAGAGTGCGGCATCGTTCAGCTGACCTACGGTAGAGCCATGAGCGCACTTCACGTCGTCGGCATAGATCTCCAGCATGGGCTGGGTGTACATACGTGCCTCTCGGGTAGCCGTCAGGTTCTGGTTGGTCATCTTCGATATTGTCTTCTGTGCACCGTGCTCCACGAGCACACGACCGGCAAAAGCACTGGTGGCTTGATCGTCGAGCACATACTTGTAAAGTTCGCTTGAGGTGCAGTGAGGAACCTTGTGTGCAATCAAGGTGTTATTATCCACGTGCTGCTGTTTGTCGGCAATCACACAGCCGTAGCACTGACATTCGGCTCCTTCACCGGAGAAAGTCAGGTCAAGTCTGTTTCTGGTCACACCGTTATGTAGCGTGATCACGTTGTGGTTTACACGGCTGTTGGCCTGCTGGTCTATATAGACATTGCTCACGCGCACATTCTTGGCATGGGTCTCTTCCAGACAATAAAGGTCGAGCGACGCATGACTGCCCACATGAGCCTCGATGACTTGGGTGGTCAGAAAACGCTGGTCATCGGCAGCATGGTCGCAGAACAGCATTTTCAGTTCTGCACCTTCTTCCACGATAATCAGCACCCGGCGGTTGACCATCAGGTCGGGCACTTGACGTTGGGCATTCCGAGGCGTGGCCTTCAGGATATTGATCACTTGGATGGCGCGGTCGACTTTCACGTGTTTGGGCACGTAGACCAGCATACCGTCCTGAGCCAGCATCGTGTTCAGTGCCGTCACGGCATCTTCAGAGGTCTTGGCCAGACGGGCATAATAGCGGGCAACAAGGTCGGGATAGTCGCGCAGTGACCCTATGATGACACCCTCCGGCAAGTGACTTTTCGGCTGTGCATGGGTGTAGAACATATCGTTGACCACGAAATAGAGCGAGGTAGACAGGTTGGGCACGTCGCAGCGGAATGCATTATATGGGTCGACGGGTATCTCCAACCGGCTCAGGTTCACGCCATAGTCTGGCTCAAATAGTTGTTGCAGGTCGGTGTATTTATACCGTTCCACCTTCCGGGAGGGGAACCCTTGTCGGCAAAAGTCCTCAAATGCCTCGTCGCGCACGGCATTCATGCCATCGGGAGCATGGTCAAAGATGAGTTGCCGTGCCTGTTCGTAGAGATCTATGTATTGTTGTTCGCTGCGCATCACTCTGCTCCTATCTCTTCCTTAATCCAGTCATATCCGTGTTCCTGAATCTGTCCGGCCAGTTCGGGACCGCCGGTTTTCACGATGCGCCCCTGATACAATACATGGACAAACTGAGGACGAATCATCTCTAACAGACGGTCATAATGCGTAATCACGATGCATGACGATTCGGGTGTCTGCAACTTATTCACACCTTCGGCCACGATGCGCATGGCATCGACATCCAGACCGGAGTCCGTTTCGTCAAGGATGCTCAGCTTGGGCTCAAGCATTGCCATCTGGAAAATCTCGTTGCGCTTCTTCTCACCGCCGCTAAATCCTTCGTTCACACTGCGGTTTGCCAGCTTTGAGTTCAGTTCCACCACCTTGCGTTTCTCGCGCATCAGCTTCAGAAACTCAGCCGCATTCATCGGCTCCAAGCCTTGTGCTTTGCGTTTCTCATTGATGGCTGCCTTCATGAAATTGGTCATTGACACGCCCGGAATTTCCACGGGGTACTGGAACGACAGGAACAATCCCTCGTGGGCTCTCTCCTCCGGCTTCATCTCCAGCAGGTTTTTCCCGTTGAAATAGGCTTCGCCCTCCGTCACCTCATAGAGTGGGTTACCTACGAGCACTGCCGAGAGTGTCGATTTTCCCGATCCGTTCGGTCCCATGATGGCATGGGTCTCACCATCCTTGATGGTCAGGTCGATGCCTTTCAATATCTCTTTTTCGC
Source organism: uncultured Prevotella sp. (assembly GCA_947174835.1). Lineage (GTDB taxonomy): Bacteria > Bacteroidota > Bacteroidia > Bacteroidales > Bacteroidaceae > Prevotella. The sequence goes on along the minus strand of CAMWKM010000011.1, from coordinate 28,280 downwards.
CTATTCTGGCGTGCAAGTTTCTTATCTCTAACATTTTTTCCTTTTTCGAATTATGGGTGCAAAGTTACGAAAAATCAATATAAAAGCCAAACATATTAACTTTCATTGTCTTAAAGCAGGTCAAGGCAACGCTCGATGAGGATGCCGCAACAATGGTCCTCCGTGTCGCGGTTGCGCCATATCATCTGACGCACCACGTCCATAGCCCGCTGGGTACTCTCTCTCAAGGGACGGTCGTTTAGCAGGCCACCGATCAGTACAGCTGAAAAAATGTCACCTGTGCCGTGAAAGAGGCCCGGAATCTCCTCGTATTCCAGAAAAAAGTATTCGCCATTGCAATGGTTGAAACCGCAAACTTGATTCTTGCCGTCAATGATGCAACTGGTGATCAGGGCCGACTGAGTACCGATGGCAATCAGTTTGTCAAGCATTTGGCAAGCCTCTTCTTTGCTGAGCCCCTCCGGACGCCAAGGCGTATCGGTCAGATAGCAGGCCTCGGTATAGTTGGGAAATGTCAGGTGGGCCACGCTCACCATCTCGCGCATCAGTTGTACTTGCCGCTCGTCAATGCCATGATACAGGTGTCCACCATCGCCACAGACGGGATCGACAAACACCGTACAGCCCGTTTCTGCTTGCTCCTTGCAATAGGCAGCCACCAGTCGCGCCTGCTCCTTACTGAACATCAGGCCGGTACAGATGGCATCGAAATGGAAACCCAGTCGTTGCCAGATGGGGAAAGTCTGGCGCATATACTCCGTCGTGTCCAATTGAGTAAACTCGCCATAGTCCAGCGTATTCGACACCAATGCCGTGGGCAGGTTGTAGGCCGGTATGCCCATGTAACTCAGGATGGGCAGCATGGCTGCCATACCCACTTTGCCGTAGCCTGCAATATCGTTGACAAGTAATATCTGTTTCATTTCGGTTGCAAAGTTACAACAAAAAGATGAGAGTTAAGAATGAAGCGTCGAAAATCGTATGGGAAGCCCTGTCGGGTTTGGGTTATTGCTCTGTCTCGTCGAAGGGACTGGCGTTGATGCACTTCAAGTTCTTCTGCAACTGCTCAGGACTGCTGGCACCAACGAGTACCGAGGTGATGCCGCGCTGGGCCAGAATCCAGGCCAAAGCCATCTCGGCCAGCGTCTCACCGCGCTGCCGGGCCATGTCATTGTAGTGGCGGAGCTTCTGCAACAGTTCGTCGGTCAGCATACTCTCTTTCAGGAATTTCCCCTTCGACATACGTGAGTCTTCGGGAATCCCATTCAGATAACGGTCAGTGAGCAGACCCTGTGCCAATGGGGAGAACGAGATGAACCCGATACCGTTGTCGGCACAGAAGTCGAGAATACCTTCTTCCTGCGGTGCCCGGTCGAGCAGGTTCAGTCGGCCTTGATAGATGAGCAGGGGCACATCGCGGTGTTTCAGATAATCGTAGGCAAACTTGGTGGCCTCCAATGGCCAGCGTGAAATGCCCACATAGAGGGCCTTACCGCTGTGTACGATGTCGACAAGTGCCTGTAGTGTCTCTTCTAATGGGGTCTCTGGGTCGTAGCGGTGACTGTAGAATAGGTCTACATAGTCCAGATGCATACGCTTCAGGCTCTGGTCGAGCGAGGCCATCAGATACTTGCGCGAACCCCAATTACCGTAAGGGCCGGCCCACATATCATAGCCTGCCTTTGAGGAAATGAAGAGTTCGTCGCGATAAGGACGGAAGTCGTCGTCCATCATGCGGCCCATTGTCTCTTCGGCTGAGCCGTATGGAGGGCCGTAGTTGTTGGCCAAGTCGAAGTGCACCACACCATGATCGAAGGCATAACGTGCAATACGACGACAACGGTCGTAGTCGTCTACGGCTCCGAAGTTGTGCCAGAATCCCAAAGAAACCTTTGGCAGCAAGATACCCGAACGCCCGCAGCGTTCAAACTTCATTCCTCCGTCATAGCGGAGTTCATCGGCAAAATACTTTTCCATTCCTGTTTGCTATTCACTGAAAATCACTTGTAGTAGTGTCTGCCCGACAGCCTTCAGCGTGTTACGGTCCAGATGTTCCATCGTGTCGTCGACGGTATGCCACGTGGGGCCGAAGCTGCTTTCCTGACAATAAGGGTAATAGGCAATGATGTCGATGCACGGAATATGGGCTATATCGTTCACCGGACCGTGGTCGTCGGTGATGTAGCCACCTTCCTGATTGGGGAATATGCTGCCGTAGCCCGCCACCTGAGCGGCTTTCCACACACGGTCGACTACCTGCGGGGCTTTTAATTTCGAGAAACCTTCTTGGTAGAAAGTGGCACCTTGACCGCCTACCATGTCGAGCAGGATGCCATAGCGCGGTCTGTAGTTCTCACGATGCAGATGGGCAGCCCAGTGCTGTGCGCCCAGTGCCCACGAGTCAGGATGGTTGTCGCTGCCCCAGTCCTCGGCATCGAAGCAGATCAAGTCTATGCCTAAGTCCGGACGAAGTGTTGAATCGGCCATGCTCAGCAGTCGTGCCAACTCCAGCATCACGCCCACGCCGCTGGCTCCGTCGTTGGCAGCCATCACGGGTTTCGTGTGGTTGCTCTCGTCGGGGTCGTTGTCGGCCCAGGGACGACTGTCCCAGTGTGCGCAAATCATGAGCCGGTCATTGCAGGCTGGTCTGAACTGCGCAATGATATTGTTGCTCAGTAATGGCGTGCCGTCGAAGCCTTTCAGCGTAGCTCGTTGTTCGATGACTTCCAGTCCGTAGTCCTGAAATTTGCTGACTATCCACTGGGCGCACTGCTCGTGGGCCTCGCTGTTCATTGTCCGTGGTCCGAAATCGCACTGCTGCTGACAGAAACTATAAGCCGAATCTGCCGAGAACACCGGCCCTACAGGCTCGTCTTTTATGTTCTGCTTCGGACCTTTGCAGGCCGTCATTGCAGTGATCGTCACTGCTACCAGCATCATGATCGTATGGGATTTTTTCATTTTCGCTGCCATTGAAATATTTGCAAAGTTAAGCATCCTGCTACTCGAAATAGAGGGTAAAGAGGAACATACTGGCATGAGCCTTGTCAATGCTGTTGGAGAAAACGCGCATATTGACGTCGGTGAGGTTGTCGGCATGACTCTTGTCAAGGCTGTTGGTCAGGCCGTAGCAGAACTTGATTTCCGGAATGAGTTTGAAGAAGGGGAGATAGAAGTCACACCCCATGCCGACCTCGACCATCGCATCGAAGCGTTTTAGCTGTACATATTCCTGAGCCTTATTCGTCAGGTTGATCATAGGGGCGATGCCGCCAATGAGGTAGGGGCGGTAGTTGTTGAAACGCTCTGCCGAGAACTTCAGGTTGATGGGCACGGAGAGATAGGTGTTCTTCATGTCCTGTGTCGACTCTCGTGGGTGACCGCCGTCGTTGAGATCATCGAGATCGCGGAAGACTAAATGTTTCGACCCGAAATGGAGTTGCGGGGAAAAACGCAATGCAAAATGCTGGTTGAGGCGCAGGTCGGCCAGCACACCGACGCTGAAGCCCGGATTCCAAGTGTCGTCATCGCAGAGAATGGTGCGTGTGGAACCGTTGTCGAGCAGTTGGGGGCCTACATTGTTGAGGGAGACATCCTGAAGGTTGAGGCCGATGCTGATACCGAAGTGCAGGGGGCGCAGGTCGATATAAGGCTTGTTCTGAACCTTGCGCATCTGGGCTGGGGCAACGAGGGGCAGCATGAGCAATAAGCATAGTGGCAGAATCCATCTGCCTCTCCATGTCGTTTGCTGATGTATCGTTGTGTCAATGTTCATTGTTTCGTATTTTTACCTCTTTAAATATAACGGATTTTCAGCCTTCTTATTATATCAGGATTTATTTCGACATTGTATAAATTGACATACGGAACCTCAAAAAAACACATAATCCTTGGTATTATTTCGAAAAAGTCCGTATCTTTGCATCACAATTAATGAGTATTTATAAACTAATTTAAATTTAAACGATTATGGCATATGTAATTGGTGATGACTGTATCTCTTGTGGTACATGTCAGGGAGAGTGTCCTGTTGAGGCTATCTCTGAGGGCGCAGATAAGTACGTGATTGACGCTGATGCTTGCACAGAGTGTGGAACCTGCGCCAGTGTTTGTCCGTCAGAGGCTATCAGCCTTGGCTAATCTTCAAATTAGCTTCATAAACCAAATCTTGGGAGACTCTGAAAAGAGTCTCCTTTTTGTTTTTTATTTCTGCATTAAATTGGGGACACTCTTGACGATGTCTATTGTATCACAATAGGGCTTTTTGTTTAATGGATTTGCATATAATTCGCTGTTTTTATTTAATCCATTAAACAAAATGGCATTTTTTTGCTCTGGTTCTCTGCTCACGTCTTCTTATCCGATCTTTATCTTTTTGGGGATATTATCCACCTTTGCCTTGAGTTTACGGTGTGCAAATTCTACAATGATGGAATCGGGTAATGGTTGTCCTTCTTCTACATATAGCAGATAGGATGAAAGAATCCCGGGACCTCCATATATAAACTTGTCTTTTATTGCGTTTAGGTTTTCAAGGGAATATGCTGATATTATTTCTCTTTCAGCATCATTGGCGAAAGAAAGTAAAATATTAAATGGTGCTCCTTCGTTGCTGTTCCAAGTTCCGAAGTCCACCCCTCTGATACTATGATTCATGCAGTTTCCGTTCACATCATTCACGATAATGCTATCTATCGTTTCATACGATCCTCTGCTGCATCCCGCTGGCTGAGTGAATATAGACTTCAATTCCCAGTCATGCCCCTCAAATGTTGGTGTAAGCAGGTATATCGCTTTGCCGTTCTGCACCGAGTCGTCCGTCTCTACTCTTTGCATAGCAATATCTGTCAATTTGTGATCCTTATACCAGATGTCACAAGAATTAAGGTTAAGCAGACCAAGCAAGCCAACACATATTACAATGAATTTTTTCATCTCTATCTTGGTTTATAGCTTTGAATTTAACCCATTGATTTCGTACTTGTGATGATTTTCTGTTAAGCCGTAATCTATTTTCTTATTTCCTTGACACCATTGATGAGTCCTTCTTTCAGATCTATGGCTAACCTTACGTGTTTCGTGTCACTACTCTTGCCGTCGGCTTTCGGCCAACTTGCATCAAACACCATTTCATAGTGACCGTCAGCCTTTGATATGGAGAGGGTTGACATAATCATTGTGTCCACATAGTCGCATGTCACGAAATCGAATCCTGCGCCTTCGCGCTGTTCCTGTATGATGGTATTCGCAAATTCCGGAGTACAGTTTTTCCGTATGAGGGTGTATGATCTGTCTGTATAGTCAACAGGATCGTCGGACATAATCAGCTTTTTATACGCCCCGTAAAATTCTTTTAACCTCTGACTCGTTTCATCAGACGAATTCCCTTTTGCATAAGATGCACAGGTGAACAACATGACTGCGATGGTCAACAATAGTCTTGATAAAGTCATTTTCTATAATGTTTTGTATATTGTAAGCGGGTGCAAATTTACAATAAATAGTTGAAAATTTGTATTCATGGTGTAAAAAACTACTCAAAGTGTGGAAAATGTGGAAGATTTATATTCAACTTTTCGTCATATATAAGTGGTCTTATCTTCTTATTTTTCTGTATGTGTAAATATAAATGCCTGCTGTGCCACACCGCTCCTGCGTGCTTCAGGTGATAACTGGTGTCATAGAATGATGTGTCAGGACGGACTACATCGCTTACCGGACATACGTATGGATAGCCGATGCTCCTGAACATGCTGTCTGTCAGCATAATGTCGGAAAGACTGTTCTGATAGGCCGTGGCGCTTATGACAGCCGGATAGACCACCACCGTTATCCCTCTGTGGCGCACTTCATCAAGACGTTTCTTCATATAGCCGAATGCGCTTTCATTCATTTTTCCCAATGACTGTGGTGCCAAACGGCCAACATACTGTTTGTCGTTGAGTTTCCAATGTGCCACGACATCGCCATGACTGTTGAATCCGGACAGCTTATATACAGGATCTGACGGTATGCCGGAGGCATTTATCGCAGCATATTTCAGTTTTTCATGCAACAGATTCGGGATGTTGTTCATAACACTGAGCCACTGTTTCCGGTCTAAGAGTGCCGCATTGCGGAAATTGTCAAGAAACATCACATCCGTCAATGCCGATTCACCGTATGCACGGTCGTTAAAAAATAACGCATATTCAGGATTCAGCACAAGCACGTCGCCACGTTTCAGTCGGGGAAAGCAATCGTCAACCATGTATTTCAGTCCAATCCCGACATGCAGTCCCACATTTATGACCGGCATACCGGTCATCTGCTCCACCAATTCCGAATCATATCCAAAGGCAACGCTACTGCCGCCCAAAAGGACTACCGCCGGTTTCCTGTCCGGACACGACAACCTTCCGACCTTCGTGCCATACATCCGCAAATAGCCGTTCCGGTTGTACGGCACAAATACTGCGACCAATATCAAGCCGGCAATGACAATTGAGGCAAACAACAAGGAATGTCTTATAAATCTTCTCATATATATCAGACTGGGTAATATATCCGTTTAACTTTGAGGAATTGTAACAATCTAAAACTGGAAATAGATGAATGCCTGTCCCACTTTATAGTAGATGACAGCCCAAATGGCAATGACCGCATACGTCCCCCAACGCATTGCGCGGTTTTTTAAGTCAAGATAGAACGCATAGTCCCTGTCCTTGTTCTTCCATTCAAGCAGCATCAGCAGACTGATGCCCAAAAGACACTCGCAGGCATTCAGAAGATTTATCTTGGGAATATCCGGGAAAGCGTAATTGGTAAAGTCAAGCATACGCGTGATATATTCTCCTGCCACGGTGATGCTGTCTGCACGGAATATCACCCAGCCGATGGTACAAAGCACGAATGTCAGAAATACAGACGACACTTTCAGCCGCTTGTAAGCCACCAGAAGAGCAGCATGGTAGGCGCCCCAGATAATAAATGTCCAGTTAGCCCCATGCCATAATCCACTCAACAGGAAGATTGCGAAAATGTTCCTTATCGTGATCGAGCGGTTTCGCCTGCTGCCTCCAAGGGGAATATAGACATAGTCGACAAACCATCGGTTCAGGGATATGTGCCAACGTCGCCAAAACTCAGCAACATTGCGCGAGAGATATGGCATATCGAAATTCTTCCTCAGGCTTATGCCAAACAGCCTGGAGGTTCCGATGGCAATGTCGCTGTATCCGGAGAAATCACCGTAAATCTGGAAGGAGAACAATACAGCCCCAAGTGCCAGACTGGCCGCATTATAGTTGCCGTAGCCATTAAATATCGTATCCACGACACCGGCTGCCGTATCGGCAATCACAAGTTTCTTGAAAAAACCTCCAAGAATCATCTTGCATCCATCCTTGGCGTAACTGAAATCAAACTTGCGCTGGCGCGTGAACTGCGGGTAGACGTTGTCAATACGCTCTATCGGCCCAGCCACCAACTGCGGAAAGAAACTTATGAAAGCTGCGTATGCCACGACATCACGTGATGCGCAGACTTTTCCGTTATAGACATCCAGCACATAGCCCAAAGCCTGAAAAGTATAGAAGGAGATTCCAACCGGCAATATGATGTTCAATGTAGAGGCATGTGCCTGAAAGCCGAAAGCATCAAGCAGTGCGACTACGTTCTCTACAAAGAAATTATAATACTTGAAGAGACCGAGAATACCCAGACACAATAGAATCTCTATTAATAATATGCCTTTTCTTCTGCTATGAAATGCAGACATCAGGATGCCGGCAACATAGCTGCTTAAAGTGACAAATGCCATAAGGAACAGAAATCTCCAGTCCCACCAGGCATAAAAGAAATAGCTGATAACGACCACAAGCATGTTCTGCAGCCGCCAGTCACGAATCTGCCAATAGCAAATGAATGCTATCGGCAGAAATATCAGGAATTCTATTGAGTTGAAAAGCATGTTACAATGTTATTTTCTTAATGTTTACATTGCCATTAACAATGCATTTTACAAAGTGGATGCCGTGGGATGTAACAGGTATCGAAATAGTATGATAGCCTTTTTCTTTATCTGTTTGTGTAATTGACGATACCACCACACCATTCTGATTGGAAACTTCTAAAGATATTCTTGACGGCTTTTCAAGTGAGATTCCAATTGTCACACTACTATTACCAACATTTTTGACTTCTATGTTATCTGCGTTACTGTATTTTGTTGTAATTACATCATCAGTACCTAAGATCTTTTTTATGAACTTCATAGCATTTCCCAATGGAGTTCTGACAATCTGTGTGCCACCTTTCTTCGTTAATGCTGCGTTTTCGTTCTTTACTTCAATAAGTGATTTGCTATTTTGGTTAACCAACAAATCTTCAATCAGCATTAACATAAAATGATCATCGTTGTCTAATCTTGAATAGATAAGATATTTTAATTCGTCATTGTTTTTACATAAAGTAAGCAGATTTTCATATTCTTCGCATCTTTTTAGTGAGGTTGGACTACTATATATAGACTTACTGCATCTGTCTTCCCACATAGATAAATATGTTTCAAATTTAGTTCTTAGTTCAAAAGATATCTCTGCTATTTTTTTGTTTATGATTGCAAGTTCAGTATCGCTAAAATCAACATGCTCAAGCAATGACAGTCCTTCAGACAAAGACTCATCCAAAGAAATTGATTTTGTGCTACTGTTGGTACGAGCATAGTATGCAACGACTTGGCCATAATCATCTCCTTCTAATGCAAACCTTGGATGAAAAGTTCTTGTCAGGTGACCAGGTTTGCTTTCCCATGCATATCCATGATAATGTTCGTCTGCTCCAACCTTAATAGATGCATGAGTATAATCATAACCGTTAGATGTCTTTAATGCCCACAAATCAACAACGCTTTCGTCTTTTCTCACATAGTTTCTTGTGTAAATAGAACATCCGGAATATCTTTCGCTTGAATAAAACTTATCAAATGAGGCCAACGCATCATTGGCAACATAATAATCAGAAAATATATCTCCCGGCCATTCCCAATAGCTGGTAATGCCACCGCTCCAACTTATACAGTTATAGACGGATGATGCAGGAGATGATGCAATGGCGTCATTTTTCTTCAAATTAGGAAAATGCTCATGTGCATCGCTGTCTTTACATTTTACATACATCTTTAGTCCAGACTCTGGCTTGTAAGATGAGTATGCTGAAATATGAACGGCACTTATTGTTTTTGAAAGTTTTTTGTGTATTCTGGAACTGCTACCCCATTCATGATCACTTTCTTCTTGATAGTCATCATTGTACGCCAATATTACGCCCGGCATTCCGTCACCTTCCATCCACATGATCGGATCACTGGCTTCAGATACGGTAAAAGAATTATAATATTGATCCGTGCCAATTGTATGTGTATATCCAATACTGAACAATTGGACATCGGAATAAGTGTTTCCATTTATTGTTACATTTGCAATACCGTCCCTACCATTCAAATAAGAGCGAACTCTCACATAGTAATATCCACTTGTTGGAGCAACTTTCGAGATATTGGCCTTGCCGCTATTAGAAATTACAGCCCAGGAATAAGTTTCAGGTTCAGTAGCAGAAAACAGTTCTATAACATTATTGAAATTATTTTGTGCAGATGTTGAAACTGTTATTGTTTGGTCCTTTGTAAAATACATTTTCTTGTAAAAAGTATATTTTAACGGCACCCAATCTAAATATAGATAATCATATATTGGATCATTGATTGCAGAATTGGCACGTGAAACATTCTGATAACGATTATAATCCAGAGTATCAAGTAAAATGCTATGCTCAGTATTAATTTGTGCTTGAGACTTAACGGCTCTGTTTTTTTTATCTGTGAGATATCTTTCTGAAGAAATTTCCGATCCAGCAGGTGTCTTTGATACTTTAACAAATTCCACCTCTGGAATTTCAGGAACGACACCTAATACACTTATTGTGTTTAGTCCTTTATTTAACCATATCTTTGATTGCAATCCCAAACACTGCCAATCACCGGCTGTTGATTTTAGAGCATCAGGAATGCGTTCATTGTTTACACAAACACCATAACTCGTACATGTGCCATCTTCTTTTTGTGCAGGAAGCATCCAAAAACTTGCGTAATAAGAACCTGATTTATCTACACAAACATCAAATGTTGTTGAAGAAATGCCATCTTTTGTCGACACTGTTGATTTTTTTATCAAACATTCTCCTCCTAGTGAAGGGTTATTTTGATAAAATTTTGTATTTGTTAGTGTTTGAGAACTAACACTTGTTGTAATTCCTAATAAAAGGACTACAAAACCATCCCACCTAAGCTTCCTCAAGTGGTCTATACAAGACAGTTTCGTAGGAAATAACTTGAAAAGGTCAAGAATCGAGTTAAAATTTTTCATAATAATGTTGTTTTTTTAGTTTATCCGCAAAAATAGTCTTAATGACTATATGGTACTCTTGTGCTATATTTACAAGAAAACCTTCAAGTTAATGGAAAGTCCTTTTTGCTTTACTCCGAAACTTTCGTCATGATGAAGTTCATGCCAGTTCTTTGGTTTCTTAAACCAAGACATTAGCGACGTTGCTTCTGCTCCAACGCCTATGTGCCGACTTATCATATAGTCAACACCCAGTTTCATTGTTGTTCCTATGCCGGAATGTGATTCGCCACGATCGTCCCAGTTGGCATAGCCGGCACTGGCAGTAATATGCCATAGCCAGTTCTTGTCAGTCCCGTAACTGCATGATACGCTTGGACCTGCATAGAACAGGTTCATACAGTCTGCTTCATCATCTATGTCGAAATGGCTTTGCAATACCTGTACTCCCAATCCCCACCTGTTCTGCCAGAAATGGCTGTATTCCAATTCAAGGTTCATTGCAGACAGGTTGCCGTATATTCCCTTGTCACTATATACGTTTGATGTAACCACAGCCGGTCCGTAACTCAGTTTTATTACATTCTCCGGAACATCATATTTGGTCTGTGCAGCAATGCTGCACGCAGAATGTAAGCATATTGCCAACAAAACTGCTCGTAGCCTTTTTTTACTTTTCATTTTAATTCACTATATTTTATTTCTTTGACATCATTTATTGCTTTTTCTATCGGACATTATCAGCTTTTGATACGCTTTGTAAAATTCTTTTAACCTCTGACTCGTTTCATCAGACAACCCCCTTTTGCATAAGATGCAATAGGTGAACACCATGATTGCAATGGTCAACAATAGCATCCATTTTGGAATGGTTAAGAGAAAAAAGTACATTTTTAATCGGTATCTCTTATATATTTTCTGAATACAGTTGTCTTATATGGCATATCCGTTATGGCTTGGCGCTGATGAATAACATGATAAACAAGTCTGGATTCATATGCTATCCACAAAAAAGTTAGAGAAAGGAATATTTTTCCAATCAATGTAATGTATTGAAAAATTGTATTAAATGTTTCTAAATAACCAGTAAACTGACTAATTATACTGCTATCGCAGCTATATGTATGAGATTCTATATCTACGTAACGGTAGTTATTACATGAATAAGCTATATAACTAGTAAACTTACTAATCATACTGCTGTCGCAGCTATATATATGAGATTCTGGACCTACGAAACGGCAGTTATTACATGAATATATATACTCAAGCCCTGAATATGCTGTAAACAAGAACTGAAAGGTTTGTGTTAAAGCATAAATGTATAACCAATAGAAAATGAAGCGCGGGATTTGTAGATTCGTATTTAATTTCCCCAGAACAAGTACAAATGCGAATGCGGAATATAATCCTAAAATGAAAGAAATAAATAACTGGAGTTTAAAGTATGACAGAGAATAGAGGGCGAAAGAATAAAGCGTTGGAAAAAGAATTATACATCCGAAAAAAACGATGAACATGACAGAAGAAACTAGTTCGTTTCTATTCCTCTTGTTTTTTAATGATATTGTTACAGAATTGAGAATAATGAATAATATCAGCATTATCGTGCTTGATAGATAATTGAAAAAATTATTGAATCCATTTTGTATCAGGAATTTTTTATTAGCATCGAATGAACAGAAACATACTTTGTCAAAAATGTGAAAACTTAAGCTACAACCATAATAAATGAAAAATACTGTCCAAAGTATTACCCACGTATAGTAGAATTGAGTTACAGTTTTTTCAACCATATGCAGTGATGTATTTACATTTTGTACGCTTTGATCTATTAAGTTGCATTTTTCTTGAATGTAAGTAAAAAGATGTCTTTTTCTTACTGTAGTAATAAGTATGCTTCTACGAAGCCTAAAGACGACCCAAATGGTACAAGTTATTGTTAGCAACTGCATAGCGTCAATAAATCTTTCATCCTTAAAAATATCAATAATAAAGAAGATTTGGTTTTCGTCAACAATAACAACTTTAATGATTGATCCTATCAATCCGATAATAGGGGGAATTAAGGCTGTAATGAATATATTTACCTTTGCTGAACTAAGCCATTTAGACTCGTCTTCAATATCAAGTACTTTTATTATAAATGAATTAAATTTATGTATATTCATATTTCCTTATTATTTATTTCCAAAAATGATCAATATTAGGAACGGTTTTGTCTTCAAGATAGACCGGGTTGATTGTATAGGAATAGGTGTTTTCGGAATTTTTGTGAAATTGCTCATTGCATTCGAAAAGCCTGTCGATTTTTTTTACGACTCCACAATACAGCTTGCTAGGGGGATTATAATATCCAGAACATCGTTCGACATAGATCTTCGGATTTCCATTCTCATCTTTTTCTGTGCAAACAATATTGTCTGCCAATGCTCTTAGTTTTTCTTTTGATTTTGCTTCCTTGTCGCATAGGATATATAATGAGATGTCTTTTTCTCTGCAAATGTTCATGATGGCGCTTAAAAAGTCTCTTTCGCCTTCTAACAATGGAAAGCTATAATCAAGAATTTGTAAGTCATCAATTATAATTCGTTTGATTGTTCTTTTGGCCTCTTTATCATATGCAAGTTTAAGGCGCTGTCCTAACATATAAATAAATTCATCCTGGGTTATGTATTCTGGATATATGCTCATTAAATGGAAATGATTATAACACTCTTTACAGTGTTCTTTGCAAATATTGTCACGCATTCTTGCTGGGCAAGACATCCTTTTCTGAATGAGGTGCTTTTCTTTGTTTAATACTATTATCATTGTATCCTCTCCATTGCTTGCTGCGCTAAAAGCACTGCCAATAGTCAAATAGCGTTTGTAGGTATTGCCTCCTCCAATAATTGCAGTTACTAACCCTGTTTCATTTTGATAGAGGTTTTTGTTCTCAATTTCACCAACTGCTTTTCTGGATAAGAAAATCTTTTTCAGAATATCATACGATATAAGTTGGACATTGTCCGTAGGGTGGAGGGCTTCTAAATTGTCTTCAATATATTTATTGCGGTTATTTATAAAATCCTCATATGAGGCATCGTTTTGTTTTAATAATGCCTTGCGGCTTAAATATTGTGGAAATGTATCTTCAATAATACTTGAGTGAGTGTATATTAGTGAACGATGAAAGTTTTTCTTTTTCTTGAAGTATGTATGGAGGCTTGGAAATACTTCTATCCCGAAGTCTCTTTTTTTATATTGGTGTTCTCCTAAAACGGAAGACTGATGTGAACTATGAGTAAGGTTTAGATAATGAAGTACGTAACCGCTTCGAACCTTGTTATACAAGTCAATGAGTATATCAGAATCGTTAGCAGGAATTTCTGTTTCGTCATCAACAATTAAAATAGAGATTTCTGCTTTTTCTTTCATTTTTTTTATGAACTCCCGCCATTGTTTTTGGCTATATTGTTTTGTATTATCAAGTTCTATAGCCAACAATATATCTTGCTCCATGTCAGGAATTGTGGAAAATGATAAATAATCCTCTTTTGTTGCTGTACTTTTCGGCAGACTAATATTCTTAATCTCTGTTTCGATTAATTTCGTTTTAAGCAGTCGATACAAAAGGTTATTTATCTTGCCATACTTTTTCTCATTCTCGTCTAAGTAACTATTTATGGAGTCACCTGAGAGCCTGTAAATCATATTAGACAAATCTGCAATGCTATTCTCTGTGCGGTAATGCAGGGCCTGTGTTCTATTATTATAATACATAACACTTTCTGCAACAAGTTTGTCAGGTATGTCTTTAATTTTATCTATAGGTAGGGGAGGTGTTTTTCCTGTCGGATTTTGGGCACATACTATGGAACTGGTATCGAAAAATGTCTTTGTCAAAAATCCCAAGTCAGGTTCTTTATATGACTTCTCAATAAACTTCTTAGTCAGAGAATAATAACATGTAGAAATAAAACGATCTAACATAGCTGTTTCAATGTCTTTTATTCTATGACATGAAGTCATGAAGCATGGCTTAATGGGATGTTGAAAAGGTGTTTTTCTCTCGTCTTCATTCAGTGACAATGCAATACCATACATGAGTTGCAAGCCGAACAGGGTACTTTCTGTTCCTGCACCTCCTCTTATTACTATGGTAAATGGAGTTTTTATAATATCTAATCCTCCATACAATAGTTTGTCTAATCCATAAATTTTTGTTGGTATTCTCTGAATGGTACCATTTTTTAACATAAGCAACATTCTATTTTAGGTTTAACATATTATTCGAATATCTGAATTCAATAAATAAGTACAAATTATTGCAACTTACTTTTTTATAAATTTTGCACTTTGACGCTTGTTCCCCGATTGTATTGTTAAAATGTAACTGCCACTTTTTAAGTCACTAATGTCTATGGAACAATTTGCGGTCTCAATTACACCTTCTTTTATAGGGGTTATATTATTTGAAGAATTTGAATAGATTACATAGGTGGAACTGTTGACTTGATCATCCCCACTAAGTGAGGATAGAATTATTGTATTATTTCTAATCTGTATATAATATAATTGTTGAAAAGGTGAAAGAGGAGCTATTGTCAGTTGTTCACTTTTAGTATATCCATTCTTGTTGTACGAATAAACAACAAATTTTGTGTATAGTTCCTTATCTACAATAGCTGTAAAATAGCCTTTTTTGAAATCGGGAACTTCAAATCTAATTGGCAATTCATTTCCTTCATCTAATTGTTCTACAACAATTCTTTCAACTCCTTCAAGTCCGTTTATATTTATTTTTATCATTTGTGAATAATCGTTGTCTATTGTATTATATGATATGGCCTCAATTAAGTTATTTGTTTTAAATCCCATATTTACTCTTTGAGGTAAATAATCTATGATATAATAATAGTTTCTTATTCTATATTTTATTTGATGATATAAATTGTCATATTCTTGTTTGTAATAGGTTATTCTACAGCGTAAATATCCATCACATGTACGCTGGTACTGATTGTGGTCAGAATTAATGTTTAAATCGGCCATATTAAATTTAAGTGCTCTCTCCCAAAAGGAAAGCCCTTGTCTATACACTAGATCCCAAGTACCGTCTTTCTTTAATATAGAAACAAGCCAACATTCTATTCCTTCCTCGTCAGGATACATGTAATTATATGGAAATAGAAATGTACCAAGATGAAAATAATCTTCTTGATTTGTTATGCTATTCATTTTTTCGTTTAAAAGATTTGAATTTGTATATTCATTTAATTCATTGATATTAGTTGTGGAATTTTCTTGGATTGTTATAGTCCCATTGTAGCTAAGTAGATTTTCTGTCGTTCCTTCAGATCTGGCAGAGGTACCGTCAGGTCCTACCAATAAATTGTATGTCTGCCAGCCGTGTAAATATGAAAATAGAGTATTATAATCATCTGAGATATCTCTAATAACACTTCCTCTTCCAAAATTATAAGTCAAGAGTTCTGTGATTTTTTTTGTACTATCAGGGATAAAGTAGTTTAATGATACTCCATTTTTCCATACATTTGGAGCATGGAGATTCAAATTACCGTAATTTGGTACACAAAGAGATAATGAGTCTTGAGTTGAATTGTGATATGCGTCATAAACATTACTTGTTCCAATCGCTTTTTGAATAATATACTCATAATACGTTTTAGGTTTATTGGTATTGTGGAATGCACCAATGGAAGGATCTGCAGTAAAACCAGAAATAAACCCTAATCCTTTGGCAATATCTCTTAGTGCAACGGTGACAAAGTCATATTTATCTACAGGAGTACTATAAAGAGAAAAAGAAAAGTCGTTAAGCATATTTTTATTATATGTAATTGTAATGTCTATTTTGTTAAAGAAGTCTTCACTTTTTATACTATCAACGAAAGTAACATTGTGTCTGGTGTTGTATTCTGCTAAAAGGACGTATTTAATCCGATTAGCCAGTTCCTCATGCGTATTGTAGTAGTTGTAGGATGTAGGCAAAACCCTTGATAGTAATTTCCCACTACCAGATCCGCGTAAAAAATCTATCTTAACAAGAATATTAATAGGAAGCGTATTGGGCAATTGCTCTTCCCAGATTTTGCATGCGTATTCAAATGCACCTTTCATAGAATTATCCCAAGCATCTTCTGGCTCATATGTTATTTTAAATACAGTTCCTCCATTTATTTTTCTTATAACAGGAATATCTGTACACTTTTCTATATATTGGTCTAATCCATAAGAATCAAATTCAATAGTAGATTGGCTATGAATAGACAAAGAAACGACTAATGAAAATAAAAACAATGCAAACTTTCTCATGATCTAATGATTTTTTTTGTTATAATTTCATGATTAATTTTTATCCTTACAATATATGTTCCACTGACAAGATGATTCAAGTATATCTTTTTTGTTGAAACACTTCTGGATTTTAATATTCCATTAACAGAAAAAATGTCAGCCGTAATGTCCATATTTGTGCAACCTTCCAATGTAATCGCATCATTACATATGACTATCCGATAATTCTCTTCTGAAATATTGTCTATTACCGTTATTTGATTATGTAACATTTCGAGAAAGCTGAGTATCTTAGGATCTGTAATATAATCTGTCGTACAGATAGTATCTCCATGAAGCCCTCCATACTTGTTGCTGGCTGCAATTGTATAGAATTGCCCCCAATCAGCGAAATTATATGTTAATTCATAACTATTATTGCCTGTTTTCAATTTATCCACGACATCATATATCAAGGAATGATTTTTTGGAAATAGATAGTTGTTTAAACTGTCAGAAACAAAATATGCTAACATACAATCTTCCATTCTGTCTGAAATAAATGATATGGTGAGATTAGCACATGGATTATATCCATGTTCCTGATAGTCAAAGTTTCCAAAGATAGATGTTTCTTTTACTTTTGGGCGTGAAGGTAGTACATTCAATAAAACAGATATACTATCAATTGCTGTTCCGTCCTTATATAAATCAATGGAGCCACACACATATAAAGAAGAATCATTTGGGAATTCTATCTTTTTACAATTATACACATATATTGGGAATAAATCGGGAGTAATTTTAAAGGTAAAATTATCTATGCCGTTTTTAGATTCTATAACTTTCGTCTTTTTCTCGTTTTTATCATATAAGTTGAAAGCCCATTTTATATTGTCACTTTTGCCATTTTGTAAACGGAAAGTTGGCATCTCACCATCAAGAAATGCATGAGAACAATCTACAATTGTTCCATCTTGTAAAGTAACTACAGAATCTATGTTTTGTGATAGACACTTAAATGAAAATATACTAAAAAAAAATATAAAGAAAGCTTGTTTCATTTTATAAGTTTTGTAATTTTAACTATTTCATTTTCTTTGTAATATTCAAGTACATACATTCCAGGTGGTAGGGATTGTATTTCCGATAAATTACTTATGGTTTTTAGATAATTTCCATTTTTATTATATATCCTAATTTCAGAAAAAACATTATCTTCAAACGCATTGTTTATGGAATCAGATGCGTTGTGTGATTGATTTTCTTGATTGTTAAATGGGGGCAATTCTATGGTATAAACATCACGTCCATATTGGTTTTCAACTGTTATGTCTATCCATGCATAATACGGAGAAGCAATATCACTGCATACAAAATGCGCCAGATAAGGCTCCCGGACAAACTGACTTCTTAATGTTGATCCGTATTCTTCTTCTAATGTCACATATAAATAATCAGCCCCTTTGTAATCTACTTTACATACAGCATTGTATGAATCGAAGCCATCATTCTTTCGCTTAACAATTTTGACATCCGATATAGAGGGTTTGAGTTCTAACGTAACATTATATTGCGAATAAATTGTTTTACCATTTAACATACCGGTAAATATAATTCTTCCATAGATATCACCGTTAACATTAATAGCAAAATTATCTGGTTCTGAAATTGCATCAATATTAAAAGACAAACATCCTTCTGCACTTTTTTCTAATATTTCATTTCCATTAATTGATGGGAGGTAGAAATACCATTTTGCATTACTGAGATTATTCTTGCCGTCCCCTTCTATATAAAACGTGTGTGGGGTGTAAGCTGAAGTCACCCCTGATTCAGGAATATTATTACCAATTATTTTAAAATAATTAGTAGGTAAAACTACATCCCATCCAATTTTGTTTAAAACATTGGCAGTTATAGAATCTATCTGAAATTTTTTTGTGGTTTTGTCCAAAGAATAGTGCATTAATGATTGTTCGTTATCTAAATATATCAGAGATTTGTTCTTTTCATAAGATTCTGGTGTATACATTTTATACTTGGATATTGAGTCGTTACCATTGCATATACCATTAATATGGACCTCACCATAAACTCCTGTACTGAATTTTATAATTTCAGAATTTTGTGTCCTACCTGTATTAGTTAAGTCTTTTAATTGGATACCATTGTCAGAAATAAGGAGATTATCAAATAATGAATGACCTTGTGAAAAAGGAAACTTAACGATTGCCCCGGTGCTTAGATTGCTCAAAGAAAGACTTGTGCCATATCCTAATGCGATTGCAATACTTCTAAGCATAACATAATTGAGATTGCGGACTCCAATATTATTTTCAATATTATATCCGCAATCCCATTCGACATTCTTATTGATAGTGATTTTGGCATCACAAGTACCTTCATTTGGTGTATCAGGTCTTAGACTATGGAATAAACTTGCAGGAATATAGTCTTGTGAGTATGGATCTTTAACATAGAGGACGCTGATTTTTACATCCTCATCATGTGGGAGATCTTCCCATGCCAATTGTAAATTGATGGCATGATTAGAATTCATATTAAGACATGAACGCCAAATATCAGATGAGACTGCTAAACATTTAACAACAGAGTCTGGTACGTTATTATCATGCTCAATCTTAAACGAAATAGAGAAAGTGGATTTTAGCCTATTTGATTTATTTATGATAGGTAATGAGGTGTTATTTGTAGATGGTATTTCATTGAAAGATTCAATAAAATCTACATAAATCATTTCTTGTGGGAACGCTTTTTGCGGATATGTTAGAATGGATAAAAATGCGATGGTCCCAATGAGGTTGTATGTCGGCAAAGCAATAAAATGCTTGCTTTGTGAAAAAACATTTTTATGCGTTTCAGTACATAAAACACATGCAAATAATTGTAAACTTTGATAAATCAAGTCTAATGCAAAATTCTTTTTTTTTGAATGCATACTTTTCATGATGCT
This sequence comes from uncultured Prevotella sp., assembly GCA_947174835.1. Lineage (GTDB taxonomy): Bacteria > Bacteroidota > Bacteroidia > Bacteroidales > Bacteroidaceae > Prevotella. Next base: position 8,639 of record CAMWKM010000011.1, on the reverse strand, counting down.
ATAATTTTACAGATTTATTGCTTGAACGCTATGAAACAAGTATGTCTTTATTGCATTTAATCGCTATCTTGGAATATCATTGAAAATAAAAAGATGTTTTCTATTATAGTCAGAATCTATCCACCCAAAATAGTCTTAATGATTATATGCAGGTATTTCTTCAATTGGGGGTATTGATGAAAATGTTCCTACGTAAATGTCTCCATCCTCTGTAGTAATGACAATTTTATATTCTCCGTAATCATATCCTGAGATATTGTAGGCAATAGTATTATCTGAATTCACCTGAAGGTTATCATTTATGATTTCATTTCCATTATCGTAAACAACAATGTTTACGTTGTCTATATTCCTCTCAAATGAGATATACAGAATCCCATTATTTAGATTATACTTTGCATTGATGACTTCTTTCTCCGTTATAATTAAAGTACGCTCAACAGGTCTTAGTATAATATCAATATCGCTATCATTTTTCTCATGGTCCATGCAGATAGCAGCGGGACTTGTATTTAAAACTGAAACAGCTAAAATGAAAATGGCACAGATCTTCTTTTTCATACTTTTGTTTTTTGAGTGCAAAAGTATAAGGAAAGTTTTATTTCTGCAAAACGGAAGTGTGTTATTGTTGCATCATATTGAAATGATTTGCGTTGATAATCAGTGATTTGCGTTTTGTTCTTTGGCGTTTTGCACCCGCATTTGCAACAAAATTTATGATCGGACTTTCTTTTTAATTCTGAATCTGGTTGAGCGTACGGTCGTATCAGCGACTCCTAAAACATCTGCAATGTCATGGTCGTCATATCCTAAATCTTCTAAAATCAAAAATAAATATTGCCTAACGCTTAAAGGCTCATACTTCTTCAACCACTCAGAGAATGCATCGCTTCTGATGATTTTGAAGAAATCAATCAAAGAGTTTAGCTCCTCATCTTTATAATGGACTATTGTTTTTTTGCTTTTCACAGTCTCATAGATCGTACTTCCTTTTTGTAACTCTGACATAATGGATTTGTACAATGCAGATATCTCGTCTTTAAGGGAATCTATCTCTCTCTGCTTAGCACGATCGGAAGTCTCCAGGGATTTTATTTTTTCAAGGTTACAACTAATATCGTTTTCATAGCCGGCTACTTTACTTACATACAATCCTATTTCTGATTTGGCCATGTCGTTTTCATTCGATAGAGAACAAATCCTATCATCAAATGACTTCATCTTCCTCTTATGATATTGAAGAAATAGCATGAGAATTACGCAAACAAGAGCGGTTATGACGAATGAATAGATCAGTTTTTGATATAACTCCGATTCCGATTTGGCTCTGTCAAATTTCAGTTGGAGTTCCTGAATCGTTTTAGAATTGTCATTAATGTCATTGTTTATGCTGTCTAATTTTTGTAAAAGGAGGTATGCCTCATGGCTTTGTCCAACTGCTGCATAATAGTTAGACAACACTCTGTATAACTGTTTCTTTAGTTTTTGGTCGTTTGTTGATAATGCCTCTTTCCATAATGATTCAGCCTTTAGAGTATTGCCTTTCTGATACTCAATCTTGCCGAGCAACATTTTTGCATGTGGGTTGGGATCAATAGAGTCTGATTCTATGGCATATTTTTCAGAAATATTAAATTGTTGCTTCTCGTAATACATTTCTCCTACATAAACTAAAATATCTGCTTTTAAGACGGCATCTACGCTGTTTATGTAATTTAGTCCTTTTTTGATATACAAATAAGCACTGTCCGTCATATTGTTTGCAGCATAAGCCGACGCGACCATCGCAGAAGCTCGAGCTATTAGTGGTTGGTCATTCAATTCAATGGAACTTTCCAAGAACTTCTTTGAGTATTCCATTCTTAGGGATTTGTTTTCTGAGATATAATTTACATAGATAAGTAATTCATAAACCTTGTTCGTTATCAAAACAAAATTATTCTCAATTGAAAGCCTCTCTGCCTTCTTCAGATTATTAGCACAAACTTCTATCTGTTTTCTTTTATAGTTCATTGCACCTTTGTAATAATATGCATCTGCCAAATGGTAAGAATCGCTATAATCCTTAAAGATTCTGATACTATAGTCTATTAGTGAATCATTATCCAGAACATTGTGTTCTTTGTAGGTTGCAGCTGTATATAGCAAGCCATATAACGCTTTATATTTATCTTCTTTCAATGTAGCATAATCTATTTCACAAAGTATTGACAATGCGCTATCAGGTTTTTCGCTGAGAACATTCTCTGCCGTTTCAAGAGATCTGTTTGTATTGCTTTGTGAACATGACGTTAAAAGTGTCATGGCTAAAACACATAGGCAGAGCGTGAATGGCCTTTTATTGATATTGTTTATAACCAATATGGATTGCATAAATCACTTTTGTTTGAATGTTATGCCAAGATGCAGTTTATCTTATGCAAAGATACAGATAAAATCAGAGAAACTCACACTTTTGAGAATTTTTTTTAATTTGTAGATAAATTCAACATCATTTTTTGTATAAGTTCTAATATATTGATCTGAGAACTTTATGACAGTCAAAAAATGGTACAAATAAAAAACAACCTTCTTTTCAGAAATACACAAATAGACTTTATTTTATAGAAATACAACATGTCTATTGTATTTCTGGAATAATTATCGTAATTTTGCAATCGAAACAGACAGAAGATATTTTTCAATGACTATAACGACGGTCTAAACAAAAATGAACAATAAGTAAGGAATATGTCAAAAGAAGGGAGAAAGACCAATAATATGGTAAAAGAGTCTGTCGCAAATAGCAGTCAGTTACCTGAAGTAATCAACATTCAGCCGATGATTCGGGTTATAAGAAACTGTCAGGTTATGCTTGACAGTGACTTGTCTGCACTGTACGGTGTGGAAACAAGAAGGCTGAACGAACAGGTGAAACGCAACATAGAACGCTTCCCTGATGATTTCATGTTTCAACTTAGCAAAGACGAGCTTGATAATTTGAAGTCGCAAAATGCGACATCAAGTTGGGGCGGAGTTCGAAAGCTACCCTATGCGTTCACGGAACAAGGCATAGCCATGCTCAGTTCTGTCTTGAAATCAAAGACTGCTGTCGAGGTGAACATCCGTATAATGAGGGCTTTCATCTCCATGCGCCGTTTCATCGCTACCAACGCCCAACTGTTCCAACGCCTTGAAACCATTGAGTACCACCAATTGGAAATGAAACAGCATCAGGAGGTGACCGACAAACGCATAGACGAGGTCTTCAAACGGTTGGATGCAAGCATTCCACCCACGCAAGGAATATTCTATGACGGACAAGTATTTGATGCATACCGCTTCGTGTCCGATTTGATGCGAAAGGCAAAGCATTCAATCGTACTTATTGACAACTACGTGGATGACACAGTGCTTACATTGCTTGATAAACGAGAAAATGGAGTTACGGCAACCATCTATACACAGCGTATCAGCAACCAGTTCCAGTTGGATATTGATCGCCACAACACTCAATACCCACTCATTGAGATAAAACAATTCAACAAGGCACACGATCGTTTTCTCCTCATTGACGATGAAGTTTATCATATTGGGGCTTCCATCAAGGATTTAGGTAGAAAGTGGTTTGGCTTCACGTTCATGCGGGACATTACAGCAACCGAACTTATCAAGAAAATAAAGGATTAATTTTAGAAGTAAAGATTTAATTCAATAAAGTTTCTTCTGTTACAATGACTCTTTTTATACCCGTTGGCGGAATTAATTCAACGGATACTTAACACTTCCAATAAACCTTCCGCCAACAGGTAATTCTTTTATTAAATGTAGTCTTATCTTCTTATTTTTCTGTATGTGTAAATATAAAATACTATGATAAATATAAGTATGGCAAATATAATCAATGGTTGCAAGTTTATTACTTGCGACGAACACAGAGTAACATATAACAATATCAGCAGTACCAATGGGGTAGTAACACGAACGTATCTAACCAAAGCAATGAAGTTGCTTGGAGTTTCTTTTATCTTTGATGTCCGGTTCATTTTGTATGGATTCTTTTCATAATGAAGGAGCACCAGATACAAGATGGTAGAGATGATGGGAAGAATTATTATGTAGTATTTTGTCCCATAGCTCGTTATATTACCCCAAAAATCCCAATGTAAGATAATTGTTTCAGAAGCACTTACAATTTTTATTATTGCAACTATGAAAGTCGCAATGATGATTAATATTGATGCAATTTTACTTTTCATATAGTTTTTGCCTTCATAATGTTAGACATCATTTAGATACATATAGTGATGCTACCCTTGTGCCATATTTACAAGAAAATCTTCAAGTTAATGGAAAGTCCTTTTTGCCTTACTCCGAAACTTTCGTCATGATGAAGTTCATGCCAGTTCTTTGGTTTCTTAAACCAAGACATTAGCGACGTTGCTTCTGCTCCAACGCCTATGTGCCGACTTATCATATAGTCAACACCCAGTTTCATTGTTGTTCCTATGCCGGAATGTGATTCGCCACGATCGTCCCAGTTGGCATAGCCGGCACTGGCAGTAATATGCCATAGCCAGTTCTTGTCAGTCCCGTAACTGCATGATACGCTTGGACCTGCATAGAACAGGTTCATACAGTCTGCTTCATCATCTATGTCGAAATGGCTTTGCAATACCTGTACTCCCAATCCCCACCTGTTCTGCCAGAAATGGCTGTATTCCAATTCAAGGTTCATTGCAGACAGGTTGCCGTATATTCCCTTGTCACTATATACGTTTGATGTAACCACAGCCGGTCCGTAACTCAGTTTTATTACATTCTCCGGAACATCATATTTGGTCTGTGCAGCAATGCTGCACGCAGAATGTAAGCATATTGCCAACAAAACTGCTCGTAGAATTTTTTTACTTTTCATTGTTAACTCGCTATATATTTATTAAACTTTTAGGCCAACTTTTATAATGTTTGCTCTTTTTGCGTTTACAAAGGTATGTCAATTATGCATCGAAGTAATAATTTATCCTTATTTTCGATAAATCAAATGAAGACATCAATAGATTTTTATTGTGTAAAATCTATTGAATAACAGTGTGTTATGAGGATTTTTAAGTCAAATTAAGTCATTTGGCTTTTATTAGTTGTAGAAGCCCCGCTTTTAGGGTTTGTGCACCTTTCTCATTGAAGATTTTTCTATTGGCCCGAGCTTTGGCGGTTGTGATGGTTTGTGATATGGAGTCTGTCAAGTTTACTATTGAGCAGTCTTCAAAACCAAGAATCAATAGCATACAGACATGAAGTTCCAGTGGAGAAAGTTTTTTGTCTTTGGCAAGCATCTTGTACGTGGCAGGCATATCCTTGCTAAATTGTATCTCCAAGGCTCTCCATTCTGCTTTGTTGGGTATAGGGTTGTCCGATCTGAAATCTTTCTTTTTATGAAAAACTTCAGCAATCTTGCTGCTTTCAAAGTCTGTAAGATTGTCGGTCGTGGAAGGCTGACCTGTGACAGCGGCAAGCTCTTCTATGGTCTGCTTCAGTTCTTTCTCCTTTTGTTCTTTTCCTGCAATAAGTTTCTCATAGTCCTTGTCTTTCAGTTGTCGTAATTCTTCTTTAATGATTTGATACTCTTTCTTTGCAGAGTGGAAGGCTGTCGATAACTTTGCTATTTCTTCCTGCTTTTTCCTTTTATACTTCCTGTATACATAAGCAGCCAGCAGCATCCCAAGACCAACAGAAACAAGAATGCTAATTATCCAAAAACGGGCATTCCGGGCTTTCTGTCTCGCTTGTTCCGCTTCCTTTTGGCTACGGCTGTAATTATAGAGGGCAAACATCTTGTGCGTTGTCTCTATTTGCATTTGGTTGTGAAGAGAATCTTGCGCATTCTCATATAACAGCGAGAAATGGTAAATAGAGTCTGTGATATTCTTGTGGCGATATACAGATAGTAGTCCTCTATAGCCATCTGAGAGATAACCGGCCTTGATGGCTTTTCTGAAAAAATTCTCTGCCTGCTCATAATTATCGACAGCTAATTCATAGAATCCTCTTGTCGCATAGTAATGTTCGCGTCCGGTAGCGATGTTTCCTTGCTCATCAAACAGTCCTGATTCGTTTTCGAAGATCGTTATCGTTTGTTTGGCCTTAGACAGTTCGTTACGTTCCACATAGATGTAAATGGATGAGGCAAGCAATCCTGCTGCCCTTTTGTCTTTCCCGTACAGCTTAAGTTTTTTATATGTAGCATCTATGATTTGCAGAACCGTATCCTTTTCCCCAAGCAAATAGTATGGCCGTATCAATTGACTTTTCGCTACGGCATAGTCTACTTCGCTTCGACATTTCTTGATACATTCACAATAATGCTGCAAGGCATTAATTTCGTCATGGGGTAAGTTTTGCTGATGAAAAATAGTTGATATCTGCCCATAGATGGCAGCCAAAGTCCCATAATCACAGTTTGGGTTCAACGTGTCGGCTTTCTCTATGGCATCGTAGTAAGTCTGCAAGGCTTGCGGCGATTCTCCGATGTTGGCGTGAAACCGTCCTAACAGATAATAGGCGAGCATTCGTTCGTTGGGAGTTCCGTTGGCATCGAAATAAGCGACGAAATCGGAAAGAATGGAATCGGACTGTATTTTTATGCCGGATTTGTTTTGGGCTTTCATTTTTATCAACTCAAAAAACATCCTGTCGCCCTTGCCCCAATTTGCTTTTTCGTTTTCGTATCTACCTAAAACGATGAGTGCAGAATCAGGATTGTTGTCGGCAATCCTGCTGACTGTTTCTAACCGGTCAGTCATCTTTCGACCGTCACAACCGGACAAAATCGCAATAACGATACTGATGTATATAAAAGTAAGTCTTTCCATAGTCATCAAGTTTGCTTGAGTGTTATGCCGACAAAGTTATAAATAAAAATCTAAAAAACACAGTTGGGGGAGGAAAAAATGATAAACATTTGCTAAATGTTGCCTGTTTCGTTAACGGTTGTTTGCTTTTCGTGACACTATGTTGTCACGGTCATGTCTGCTGTTTTGAATACCTTTGGAAGTGCACTTGCGTGGAGTGCTGTGAAATGTATAATATGTGAAAAAATTTCAAAAACATTCGAACATGATGTTAAGAGAAAAACTTGTGAGCGATTTTGCCGGGATTATCCTTGGCGCAGTGAGAAACAACGGATGGCTGACCGAGATCAGTGACGGTGTGGGCATCAACCGGAGAAACTTCAACCGCAGGAAGCTGGCAAAGATGCCGCTGCACTGCGTGTTGCGCATCCTGACGGGGCTGGCATGGAAGATGTCGTGGCGCAAGTTCTGCGTGGCGTGGATGGCACTCGGAAAGCTCATCTATGAGGTGGGCGACAGGCAGTTTTTTGAGTTCTCTGACGAGAGAAAGAAACTGCGTAAGACAGACAAAAGTAATGACCCTAAACTTCAGGAAAAATGAATGACATGATTATGACCGAGATTGCCTGTTCGGGCGAGGTCTCTCCCATTACGCCGTTGCTGCTGCAACTCGACGAGTTCCGAATCATGAGTGACACACAGGTGCCCAAGGAGGAGTTTCTGCTGCGGCTGTTTGGCAAGCCCTGCTTCCCGCGACGCGACCTGACGGCTATCACCGGCATGGAGAAATGCGGAAAGACATTCTTCACGTCGATGCTCATGGCCTGCTGTGCACGGCAGCGTGTGCTCGGTCTGGAGCGCATCGGCGACAGTGCGCTCAAGGTGCTGTGGTACGACACGGAGCAGAGTCCGGGGTCAACGAAAAGCATACTCACGGAGCGTGTGTTCAGGCTGATTCAGACGGACGGCACTGAAGACAGCCATGTCTTTGCCTTCAATGTACGCTCCTGCAACTGCGAGCAGCGCATGGACTATCTGATTGCGGGCATCGAGGCATACAAGCCCGACTTGGTCATCGTAGACAATGTGACCGACCTGTTGGCCAACATCAACGATGCTGAACAGTCTGTCAAGGTGATCAGTCAACTGATGCAGATGGCAATGGCGCACGACTGCAACATCTCGGTCGTGATTCACCTGAACCGCTCCGGCGAGAAGCGTAGCCTTCGTGGTTGGCTGGGTACGGAGATCCTTCATAAGGCGTTTGAGGTGTACTGCTGTGAGAATATAGAGAAGACGGACGTGTTCTCCGTTGAGCAGTTGTTCACCAGAAAGTATCATGTAGACGAAACGCTCTACTATACGATCAGCGACGAGGGCCTGCCCACTCAGGCGACAAAGCCACAGGTGCAGCCACGTGACAGCAATGGCAGGTATGCGACGAAAAAGGCTGAGCCTTATCAGGTTAGTCCGGAAAAGGTGGAGACGTTCAATCAGGACTATATCATCCGTCATGACGACGGTGAGCGCATCTCATGGGAGTGGAACCTGCGACGATTGTTCGGTGATGCTATGGGCGATCGTGCCCAGATGGCACCTGAAGATCTGAAGAAGGCTGTGATGGCACTCAGCTGGATTTTGCAGTCAAGATATTACGACAAGGTGTTTCGTCTGGCTAACGAACAGCGTGTTATTCGGACCACAATGGATCGCTCCGGCCGTATCGTAGTCATCCCCCTTCCCTCCTAACCTCCTCCTCATATAGTCCCCACCCCTCTCTCTAATAGAGAGGGTGGGGCTATAGTAAGG
>CAMWKM010000010.1 GCA_947174835.1 uncultured Prevotella sp. | reverse complement strand
ACTTGTTGTTTTGGAATGCAATCTTTTTTGTTGTTATTAGAAATCAGAATCATTTTGAGATTTTACGTGGTGTGTTGTGGAAGGCCACATTTTGAGTGGTTATTACAACTTTTTTTGCTATCTTTGCATCCGAAACAAAGTTGTGGAAGGCCACATTTTGAGTGGTTATTACAACTATGTTCGACGTAGGCGGAATTCGTGGTGTGTTGTGGAAGGCCACATTTTGAGTCGTTATTACAACAAACTTTCTCGTACTCTTCAGGGATAGCTTGTTTTTTCAGCCCACATTTTGAGTGGTTATTACAACTTGGACCAAGAAGGTGAAACACCCCTCAGAGTTGTGGAAGGCCACATTTTGAGTGGTTATTACAACTCCATATCCAAAGTTCTTTATTTTTATTTGGTTGTGGAAGGCCACATTTTGAGTGGTTATTACGACAAGGCAATGTGACGACTAAAGTTGTCTCTCTTATGGAAATTTCATAACTAAAAAACGGAAACCATACCCTACGCAAGTTCGGGATAAGATATTGGCAAGCAGTGGCGGTGAGCCTATCAACCTTCTACTGTTTAATAAAATTGTACCTTTGTACCATCAGGGAAACGCCCTGAAATTGTTGCGGACTTGACATTTTGACCTCAAAAAACAAGTATTCGAGGGAATGACATAAAGTTTTTTATCTCGACTGGCTTATAATTCGGAATTTTTATATAAATTTGCATCGTAAAACTTGAAACAAATGGTCTACAAATACGACTTTCTGATTATCGGAGCAGGCGTGGCCGGTATGAGTTATGCCCTCAAGGTAGCACGCGCTAAAAAAGGAAAAGTATGCCTCATCTGTAAGACTACGCTCGACGAAGCCAACACATCGTTTGCTCAGGGCGGCGTGGCCAGTGTCACTAATCTGGAGGTGGACAATTTCGAGAAGCACATCGAAGACACCATGATTGCCGGTGACTATATCTCGGATCGCAAGGCTGTAGAACAAGTAGTCAGGAACGCCCCCCAACAGATTAAGAAATTGGTGGACTGGGGTGTCAATTTCGACCGCAAAGAAAATGGAGATTTTGACCTGCACCGTGAGGGCGGTCACTCTGAATTCCGCATCTTGCACCATGCCGATGACACGGGTGCCGAGATACAGCGCGGACTGATGGAGGCCGTAAGAAACACTCCCAACATCACCATCAAGGAAAACCATTTTGCCGTGGAGATTATCACACAGCATCATTTGGGAGCCAAGGTCACCCGTCGTACACCTTATATTTATTGTTATGGTGCATACGTGTTGAACCCTGACACGGAAAAGGTCGACACTTATCTGTCAAAGGTCACCCTGATGTGTACCGGTGGTTGCGGTGCAGTCTATCAGACCACCACCAACCCCATCATTGCCACCGGTGACGGTGAGGCTATGGTCTATCGTGCCAAAGGCACTGTGCAGGACATGGAGTTTGTGCAGTTCCACCCCACGGCTCTCTATTCACCTGGCGAGACTCATCCTGCCTTTCTCATTACCGAGGCCATGCGCGGCTATGGAGGTATCCTGCGCCTGCCCAATGGTCAGTCGTTCATGGAAAAATATGACGAACGCCTGTCATTGGCTCCGCGTGACATTGTAGCCAGAGCCATCGACAAAGAGATGAAGATTCATGGTCTCGACCACGTTTGTCTGGACGTGACCCACAAAGACCCAACCGAAACCCGCAAGCACTTCCCCAATATCTACCAGAAATGCCTCAGCATGGGCATTGATATTACTACCGACTACATCCCCGTCAGACCTGCGGCTCACTATATGTGCGGTGGTATCAAAGTTGATCTGAACGGTTGCAGTAGCATTGACCGGCTCTATGCCATCGGTGAATGTTCATGCACCGGTTTGCATGGTGGCAATCGTCTGGCCTCCAATTCGCTTATAGAGGCCGTGGTCTACGCCGATGCTGCTGCCAAGCACTCGCTGGAGCATATTGACCTGTACGACTTCAACGACAAGGTGCCTGAGTGGAACGACGAGGGCACGATGACCAACGAGGAAAAGATACTTATCACACAATCGGTGAAAGAGGTTGGAGAAATCATGTCCAACTATGTGGGTATCGTGCGCAGTGACCTGCGCCTGCACCGCGCCTGGGTACGTCTTGATGCCCTCTATGAGGAAACTGAGAATCTCTTCAAGCGCGTCAAGGCCACGAAAGACATTTGCGAACTACGCAACATGATCAACGTGGGCTACCTCATCACCCGCTTTGCCTTAGAGCGCAAAGAAAGCCGAGGTCTGCACTATACCATCGACTACCCCACACATGGCTACGACAAGGAATAATAAATACAAGTTAAAAACAAATAATCAATTACAACAAACACTTTCTGTTAAATACGTTAAAATTAACAGAAATAATTAACTTAAAAGTTCTACTTATAAAATTTCTTCATACCTTTGCGTTGTCAATAAAAAAACAGCTGAGGTATGAAGAAATCTACGATATGGACCATAGCCATCATCATGGGACTTTCGTTTCTGGGGCTACTCTATCTGCAAATCTCGTACATCGAAGAGATGGCGAAAATGAAGAAAGAGCAGTTCAATGAGAGCGTGAACCGCAGCCTGTATCAAGCCTCTCGCAACTTGGAAATGAACGAGACGCTACGTTATCTGGAAAAAGATATCAATGAGGTGGAGCGCCGTGCCGTGATTCAGGACTCGTTGATTATCAACGGTCTGGACGGTAGCATCCAACAGGCTCACCAGTTCTCGGTTTCAGCCGATGACGGCACTTTCTATTCAGCTTTTGAGTTAAAGACTTTCACCACAAAGCCAGCCAACGTACCAAAGGCTATGATGATGCGTACCGACAAAGATCAACTATCAGAGGCAACGAAATCGCTACAGGAAGTGGTGCGCACCCGTTACGTCTACCAAAAAGAACTACTTGACGAAGTAGTCTACAACATCCTCTACACAGCCAGCGAGAAGCCGCTGAAAGAACGTGTAAACTTCAAACTGCTGGACCGGGACATCTGTCAGGAGTTGCAGAACAATGGCATCAACATCCCTTACCATTTTACCGTGCACACAGCCGACGGTCGTGAAGTCTACCGTTGTCCGGACTACAGCGAGGATGGCAATGAAATGAGATACGAACAGATTCTCTTTCGCAATGACCCTTCACAGAAGATGGGTTTCGTACGCCTGCATTTCCCTGACATGAGCAGTTACATCTCCTCCTCGGTGCGATTCATGATTCCATCTGTCATCTTTACCGTGGTGCTACTCATCACCTTTCTCTTTACCATCGTGGTCATCTTCCGTCAAAAGCGTTACACAGAAATCAAGAACGACTTCATAAACAACATGACCCATGAACTGAAAACGCCCATCTCAAGCATCTCATTGGCAGCACAAATGCTGAATGATGAGTCGGTGGACAAGAGTCCGACCATGATGAAACATCTGGGTAGCGTCATCAGCGACGAGTCTCGACGATTGCGCTTTCTGGTGGAAAAAGTGCTCCAAATGTCAATGTTCGACCGCAAGACGGCCTCATTTAAGAAGAAAGCACTTGACCTGAACGAACTACTGGAACAGATTGCCAGCACTTTCTCACTCCGCGTGGAGCATACGGGTGGCCATATCACTACAGAAATTGAGGCTATTGATTCGGATCTCTATGTGGACGAAGTACACTTTCAGAACGCTATTACCAACCTGCTGGACAACGCAGTCAAGTACCGCAAGCCCGACCAGCCCATCAACATCCATATCCGCACTTGGAATGAGGGCGAGCACTTGTGTTTCTCTATCAGCGACGACGGATTAGGCATCAAGAAAGAGAACACGAAGAAAATCTTCGACAAGTTCTATCGTGTACACACTGGCAATGTGCATGACGTGAAGGGCTTCGGACTGGGACTGGCCTACGTCAAGAAGATAATCAATCTGCACGACGGCGACATTAAGTGCGAAAGCGAACTGGGCAAAGGCTCAAAGTTCATCATCAAACTGCCCGTCATCAAAGAAAAATAAACATTTAAATCATTTTTTAATAACATTTTTATGGAAAACAAACTTAAAATCTTGCTTTGCGAGGACGATGAGAACCTCGGAATGTTACTGCGTGAATATCTGGCCGCTAAAGGGTATGAAGCAGAACTCTGCCCCGATGGCGAAGCTGGTTTCAAGGCTTTTATGAAAACTAAGTTCGACATCTGCGTGCTGGATGTGATGATGCCAAAGAAAGACGGTTTCACGTTGGCACAGGAGATCCGTACAGCCAATGCCGAAATCCCCATTATCTTTCTCACAGCCAAGATTCTGAAGGAAGACATTTTGGAAGGTTTCAAACTGGGTGCCGATGACTATATCACCAAGCCCTTCTCTATGGAGGAACTGGTTTTCCGTATTGAGGCTATCCTGCGCCGCGTGCGTGGCAAGAAGAACAAGGAGTCAACACTCTATCATATTGGCAAGTTTACTTTCGACACTCAGAAGCAATTGCTCACCATCGGTGATGAACAGCGTAAGCTGACCACCAAAGAGAACGAACTGCTGGCTTTGCTCTGCTCCCATGCCAATGAGATTCTTCAGCGCGACTTTGCCCTGAAAACTATATGGATCGATGACAACTACTTCAATGCTCGTTCAATGGATGTATATATCACCAAGTTGCGTAAGCATTTGAAAGACGATCCTCAAATCGAAATCATCAATATCCACGGCAAAGGCTATAAACTGATTACGCCTGAAGGAGATTAAGACAGTCACAAATAAAACAATAACAACGATGGGAGGCCATTTCGGTCTCCCATTTTCATTTTCCTCCCAAATAATTTGCCTATTTCGGGAAAAGACCGTATATTTGCAAATTAAAATAGAAACAAGAAGCGTAAAAAGATGAGAAAATGGCTTGTTATCTTCCTTTGGACGATGTTAGTCGTGGTCATATCAGCCACTGCCGGTTGCTTTTGGGCTATCGCTGAAGGAAAGATTGGTTATATGCCCCCAATTGAAGACTTACAGAACCCCATCAACCGATATGCCACACAGGTCTATTCTGCCGATGGCAGACAATTGGGCACTTGGAGTATGAGCCGTGAGAACCGCGTAATGGTTGACTATTCCGAGATCTCACCCTGGCTGGTAAAAGCCCTGGTAGCTACCGAGGATGTCCGTTTCTACGAGCACTCCGGTATCGACTTCTATGCTCTGGGGCGTGCCATCGTGAAGCGTGGACTGATGGGACAGAAGAATGCCGGTGGTGGTTCTACCATCACACAACAGTTGGCCAAACAGTTATTCACCGTAGAAGTGGCCCAAACCACTACCGAACGTGTGCTGCAAAAACCCATCGAATGGGTCATCGCTGTCAAGTTGGAACGCAACTACACTAAGGACGAGATTATCTCAATGTACCTCAATTACTTCGACTTCCTGCACAATGCCGTAGGTATCAAGACTGCTTCCAATACCTATTTTTCAAAGGAACCAACAGAACTGACCATCACCGAAAGCGCTACGCTCATCGGACTGTGCAAAAATCCATCGTACTATAATCCTGTCCGCTATGGCGAACGCTGTTTAGAGCGTCGTAATGTAGTGCTCGGTCAAATGCTCAAGGCTGACTATATCACTCAAGCACAATACGACAGTTGCACTCAGGCACCCCTGAATCTGAAGTTTCATATCTCCGACCACAAAGATGGACAGGCTACTTATTTCCGTGACTTTTTGCGTCGCTATATGACAGCCCATCAACCCAAACGTGCCGACTATCCTTCGTGGAACTATGTAAAATACTTCCTCGACTCCCTCAACTGGGTTCAGGATCCACTCTACGGCTGGTGCAACAAGAACACCAAGCGCGATGGCTCGAAATACAACATTTATACAGATGGGCTGAAAGTCTATACTACTATAGACTCACGTATGCAACAATATGCCGAACAGGCTTGCTATGACCATGTGGTAAGCTACTTGCAGCCGGAGTTCACCCGTTCGAACCGTCAAAAGCGCAACGCCCCCTACTCCAACTCCCTGTCAACAGCCGACGTGCAACGCATTCTGATGCGCAATGTCCGCCAGTCGGAGCGTTACCGTGTACTGAAGGAGGAAGGGCTCTCCGACGATGCCATCACCCAGTCGTTCAATACCAAAGCACCAATGCGCATATTCACTTATAAAGGTGAGGTTGACACAGTGATGACACCGATGGATTCCATCCGCTACTACAAGTCGTTCCTGCGCACAGGCTTCTTTAGTATGGCACCACAGAATGGAGCCGTCAAAGCATACGTGGGAGGTCTCGACTTCCAACACTTTGCCTACGATATGGCAACAGAAGGCCGTCGCCAAGTAGGATCAACCATCAAGCCCCTACTCTACTCACTGGCAATGGAGAACGGCATGACCCCCTGCGATGAAGTGCCCAATATACAGGAGACCTACATCGTAGCCGGAAAGCCTTGGACACCGCGCAACGGCAGTCGTACCCGCTATGGTGAGATGGTCACGCTAAAATGGGGACTACAACAATCAAACAACTGGATATCAGCCTACTTGATGATGCACCGCCTGACACCTGAAGGCTTTGTCACATTGCTCCACAACTACGGCATCCGCAACCCCGAAATACATCCCTCCCCAGCCCTCTGTCTGGGTCCCTGCGAAATTACGGTGGCCGAAATGGTCAGTGCTTACACAGCATTTGTGAACCACGGCATTCGATCAGCACCTATGTACGTGACCCGTATTACAGACAATGAAGGTAACCTATTGGCAGAATTTAAGCCTCGCATGAATGAGGTCATCAGTGGCGAGAGTGCCGACAAGATGCTCTATATGTTGCGGGCTGTCGTTGATGGCGGTACAGCGGGCCGGCTGCGCTCCCGTTACAATCTTACGGCTCAATTAGGAGGAAAAACCGGAACGACCAATTCCAACAGTGATGCTTGGTTCATGGGGCTTACGCCCAAACTGGTGTCAGGTTGTTGGGTAGGTGGCGACGACCGAGATATCCATTTCGACTCAATGACCTATGGTCAGGGAGCTTCGGCTGCACTTCCCATCTTCGCTCTCTATATGAAGAACCTTTACAATGACCCGACACTCAGTTACTCACAGAGCGATCGGTTCGACATTCCCGAAAGTTTCGACCCCTGCAACCGAGGTGATGATGAAATGGAAGAGATAACAGAAGAGATAGATCTCCCCGAGACTACAGATGAATTATTTGAATAGGATAAAAATAGATTAACTCAGGATTATAAAATGAAGCATCAACTCAGAAGCAACGTTTGCACTGAAGGCAGACGAATGGCTGGCGCCCGGGCACTTTGGGTGGCCACAGGTATGAAACGTGAGCAGTTTGGCAAGCCAATTATTGCTATTGTCAACTCGTTTACCCAATTTGTGCCGGGTCACACGCATCTACATGAAATAGGGCAAATAGTACGCGAGGAGATAGAGAAGATGGGCTGCTATGCCGCTGAGTTCAACACCATCGCCATCGACGACGGTATCGCTATGGGCCATGACGGTATGCTCTATTCATTGCCTTCGCGTGACATCATTGCCGACTCGGTGGAATACATGGTGAATGCCCACAAAGCTGATGCCATGATTTGTATATCAAACTGCGACAAGGTAACACCGGGAATGCTGATGGCCTCGATGCGTTTGAATATCCCCACCGTATTCTGCTCAGGCGGTCCGATGGAGGCCGGACGTTGGCGCGGTGAGAATGCCGACCTGATAACGGCCATGATTAAAGGTGCCGACCCATCGGTAAGCGACGACGAGATGCAGGAAATAGAATCATGCGCTTGTCCCGGTTGCGGCTCATGCTCAGGTATGTTCACGGCCAACTCCATGAACTCGCTGACCGAGGCCATCGGTCTGTCACTGCCGGGCAACGGCACAATACTGGCCACTCACACTAACCGTATAGAACTTTTCCGTCAGGCCGCCCGCCAGATTGTAAAGAATGCGCTGGCCTATTATGAGGACGGCGACGAGAGTGTATTGCCACGCAATATTGCCACCCGTCAAGCATTCCTCAACGCCATGACGCTCGACATCGCTATGGGCGGCTCCACCAACACCGTGCTCCATCTGCTGGCCGTGGCCCAAGAAGCCGGTGCCGACTTTACTATCAAGGATATTGATGCACTGAGCCGCAAGACCCCATGCCTTTGCAAACTGGCTCCCAATACGCAGAAGTATAGCGTGCAGGAGTGCAACCGTGCAGGCGGCATACTGGGCATTATGAACGAACTCGCAAAAGGTGGACTGATTGATGGTTCGGTTCCTCGCGTGGATGGCATGACATTAGGCGAGGCCATGAAGAAATATAGCATCGTTGACGGTGCGGTGGATGCGGAAGCCAACCGCATCTACCAAAGTGCTCCCGGCAACCGCTTCTCCACGAAGATGGGAAGCCAGTCGGAGCAGTGGGGCACGCTGGACACCGACCGCGCTGAGGGCTGCATCCGCGATTTGGAGCACGCCTATACGAAAGACGGCGGACTGGCCGTCCTCTTCGGCAACATTGCACAGGATGGTTGCGTGGTCAAGACAGCCGGTGTAGACGAAAGTATCTGGCACTTTGAGGGTCCTGCCGTCGTCTTCGACTCACAGGAGGATGCCTGCGAAGGAATCCTCGGCGGTCGGGTGAAGAAGGGCGACTGCGTTGTCATCACCCACGAAGGCCCCAAGGGAGGCCCAGGTATGCAGGAGATGCTCTACCCCACGTCGTACATCAAGAGTATGCACATGGGCAAGGAGTGCGCACTGATTACTGACGGACGCTTCTCTGGCGGTACCAGCGGACTCAGCATCGGCCACGTCTCGCCCGAAGCTGCCGCTGGTGGTAACATTGGAAAAATCAAGGATGGCGACATCATTGAGATAGATATTCCCAACCGACAGATCAACGTCCGACTGAGTGATGCAGAACTGGAAGCACGCCCCCAACAGCCGCTAAAGCGCAACCGCGTGGTATCGAAGGCTTTGCGCGCCTATGCACAGAGCGTATCGTCAGCCGACAAGGGAGGAGTTAGAATTATAGAATAGGTATGAAGGAGAAAATTACAGGTTCAGAAGCGTTGATGCGGGCGTTGCAGGCAGAAGGGGTGAAGACCATTTTTGGCTACCCCGGAGGCACTATCATGCCCGTCTACGATGCGCTGTACGACTATACACGAGGTGAAAGGAAGTGTTTCGACCACATACTGGTGCGTCACGAACAAGGTGCGACACATGCTGCAGAAGGCTATGCACGTGTCTCAGGTGACGTGGGTGTTGCACTGGTTACCAGTGGTCCGGGTGCCACCAACACGCTGACAGGCGTGGCCGATGCCATGATGGACTCTACGCCGATGGTTGTCATTGCCGGACAAGTACCCATTTCTGCATTGGGCACAGACTTCTTTCAGGAAGTAGACTTGGTAGGTGCGGCTCAGCCCATCTCTAAATGGAGCTACCAAATACGCCATGCCGGTGATATAGCATGGGCCGTCAGCCGTGCTTTCTATATTGCTCGTAGCGGTCGTCCTGGGCCTGTCGTGCTCGACTTCCCCAAAAATGCACAGGTAGAGGAGGTAGAATGGGAACTTCAGAAAGTTGATTTCATACGTTCATACGTGGCTTATCCAAAGTTGGACGATGCAAAGGTCAGAGAGGCTGCCGAACTTATCAACAATGCCAAACGCCCGCTGGCACTGGTTGGTCAGGGCGTGGAACTGGGCAATGCGCAGGAAGAACTGAAGGCATTCTTGGAAAAGGCCGACATTCCCGCCGGTCGCACCATGCTTGGACTCAGTGCGCTGCCCTCTAATCACCCACTGAACGTGGGTATGCTGGGTATGCACGGCAACTATGCCGTCAATCTGAAGGAGCAGGAATGCGACGTACTGATCGCCATTGGAATGCGTTTCTCCGACCGCGTAACGGGCAATCTGAAGACATACGCCAAGCAAGCAAAGATCATCCATCTGGACATTGACAAGAGCGAGATAGACAAGAACGTGAAGACAGACGTGGCAGTGATTGCCGACTGCAAGGAGTCGCTGCCTGCCATCATGGCTCTGCTACACGAGGGTGACCACCGCGAATGGCGCGACTCATTCAAGGTTCTGGACGAGAAAGAACGTACAAAAGTTATTGAACCCGCCATCCATCCCACACAAGGACCGCTATTGATGGGCGAAGTAGTCAATGCCATTGCCGAGCAGGCACCGAAGGGAACCGTGTTGGTGACGGATGTTGGGCAGAATCAACTCTTTGCCACCCGTTACTTCAAGTATGAGCAGGAACGCAGTATCTGCACCAGTGGCGGACTGGGCACGATGGGCTACGGAATGCCGGCAGCCATCGGTGCCACGTTTGCTACCAACCGCACCGTATGCTGCTTTATGGGCGACGGTGGCTTCCAGATGTGTATCGAGGAACTTGGCACCATCATGGAACAACAGTCACCAGTGAAAATGATACTGATGAACAACAACTACTTGGGCAATGTGCGCCAATGGCAAGATATGTTCTGGCAACACCGCAAGTCGTTTACCAAGATGCACAACCCTTGTTATGAACTGATTGCCAGAGGCTACGGCATCCCCTACGAGGCTGTGACCGATCGTAAGGACTTGGCAAGCGCAATAAAAAAGATGCTAACCACAGAGGGGCCGTTTATTCTGGAGTGCGCCATTAAGGAAGATGACGACGTGCTGCCCATGACTCCCCCGGGCATGAACGTAGACGAAATGATGCTGGAAGTATAATATTGATTAAATATGGAAGAGAAGAAACTATATACATTATTGGTCTATTCAGAAAATATTGCCGGTATCTTGAACCAGATTACTGCTGTATTTACGCGCCGTCAGGTCAATATTGAGAGTCTGAACGTGTCGGCATCAAGCATTGAGGGTGTGCATAAATACACCATTACCGCCTGGAGCGACGAAGATCAGATAGTCAAGATTACCAAGCAGATAGAGAAAAAAATTGACGTTATCAAGGCCAACTACTTCACCGACGATCAATTGTTCATTCGCGAAGCTGGCCTGTACAAGTTGCAAACTGACTTGGTGTTGCAGAATCCTGAGATTTCGCGCACCATCCGTCGCCATGATGCAAAGATTACCGAGGTGAATCCCACCTACGTCATCGTGATGAAGAGCGGACGCACGGAGGATATTATTTCGTTGTACTATGCACTCAACGATTTTGGTTGTGTACTTCAGTACACCCGCAGTGGCCGTATTGCCGTTACCAGAGGCAAACAAGAACAAGTCAGTGAATTTCTCGAACAACGTGAAAAAGAGCACTAACCATAGCTCTGCCACTTCCCTTTAGAAGCCCCGTTTTTTGCCAGCAATGCAAAAAAACGGGGTTTCCCTTTGAAATATGAGTATTTTATCGTAACTTTGTGCCCTAAATGCCGACACTTTAAAATCGTGGAACAAAAGAAACTTAAGATACTGAGCACAATCAACAACCCCACGCAACTGAGACTGATGAAGCCCGAGTTGCTGCCCAGATTGTGTAAAGAACTCCGTGAGGACATCGTCCAAGAACTGTCGGTCAATCCCGGCCATCTGGCATCCAGTCTGGGAGTGGTCGAATTGACGGTAGCCCTCCACTATGTGTTTAATACTCCCGACGATCGTATTGTCTGGGACGTAGGGCATCAAGCCTATGGCCATAAGATACTGACAGGGCGCCGCGACCAGTTCTCCACTAATCGCAAACTGCACGGCATACGTCCCTTTCCCAGTCCAGAGGAGAGCGAGTACGATTCGTTTATCTGCGGACATGCCTCCAACAGCATCTCTGCAGCACTGGGTATGGCAGTGGCAGCCAAGTCAACCAACCGCAAAGTAGTGGCCGTTATTGGCGATGGAGCCATGAGTGGCGGTTTAGCCTTCGAGGGACTGAATAATGTATCAAGCTCCCCCAATGACCTGCTCATCGTGCTCAACGACAATGATATGTCCATAGACCATTCTGTAGGCGGCATGAAAGAGTATCTCATCGGACTGAGTACCAACGAGACCTATAATTCCGTACGTTACAAAGCCTCACGCTGGTTGGCCTCACAAGGCCTGCTGACAGAAGACCGCAAGAAGAGCATCACCCGACTGACCAATGCCTTGAAGAGTGCCATCTCGCAACAGCAGAACATTTTCGAGGGCATGAACATCCGCTACTTCGGGCCTTTCGATGGTCACGACGTGAAGGAACTGGTGCGCATTCTGAAACAACTGAAGGACATGAAGGGGCCCAAGTTGCTCCATCTGCATACAAAAAAAGGCCACGGATACGCCCCTGCCGAGAACTACAAACCCGTATGGCATGCTCCCGGCAAGTTCGATCCCGACACGGGTGAACTCATCAAGGGCGACGATACTAACAATCCACCGAAATTTCAAGACGTCTTTGGCGAGACCCTTTTGGAACTTGCCAAAGCCAATCCCCGCATCGTAGGTGTCACACCGGCTATGCCTACAGGTTGTTCAATGAACATCCCCATGAAGGAAATGCCTGATCGTATGTTCGATGTAGGCATTGCCGAAGGCCATGCAGTGACTTATTCTGCCGGTATGGCCAAAGATGGCCTCCTCCCTTTCTGCAACATATACAGTGCTTTTGCCCAGCGTGCCTACGACAACATCATTCACGATGTAGCCATTCTCCGCCTGCCTGTAGTGTTCTGCTTCGACCGAGCCGGACTGGTGGGTGAAGACGGTCCCACGCATCATGGTGCCTTCGACCTGGCTGCCCTACGTCCCATCCCCAATATGACCATCGCTTCGCCGATGGATGAGCATGAACTACGTCGACTGATGTACACTGCTCAACTGGAGGGCAAGGGTCCTTTCGTCATCCGTTATCCTCGTGGCTGTGGCACTCAGGTCGACTGGCGTTGCCCACTGACAGAGATTCCCGTAGGTACCGGCCGCAAACTCCGCGATGGTAATGACAAGGCGATACTCACCATAGGCCCAATCGGCAACGATGCCCTCAAGGCTGCTGTTGAGTGTGCCGTCTATCATCAGACGCAGTGCGCCGTCTATGATATGCGTTTCCTAAAACCTCTCGATGAAAAAATCCTCCACGAGGTGGGCAGTAAGTACAAAAATATCATCACCATTGAAGATGGTGTGCGCAACGGTGGACTGGGCTCTGCCGTACTTGAGTGGATGAACGACCACGGCTATCAGACACAAGTCGTCCGTATGGGTCTGCCCGATCAATTTGTGGAACATGGCACCGTGGCCGAGTTGCGAAAGATTGTCGGTCTCGACATTGATAGCATTAAGAAAGCTATCCTCAGTTAGCGGTCAGCCATCAGCCAAAAGCAAACGCCAAAAAGCCAACAACATGAAGATAGTCATTGCCGGTGCAGGCGCCGTAGGAATCCACCTATCAAAACTCCTTTCAACGGAAAACCACGACTGTGTGCTCATTGACGACAGCGAAGACCGGCTGAGCAACATGGACTCCAGTTACGATATTATGGCCATCAACGACTCACCGACAAGCATCAAAGTCCAGAAAGATGCCGGTGTGTGCAATGCCGACCTCTTTGTTGGTGTGACCCGTCATGAGAGTCGCAACATCACGGCCTGTACTCTGGCCCATGCTCTGGGTGCCAAGAAAACCGTGGCCCGTGTCGACAACTACGAGTATCTTTTACCTCAGAACCAACCTTTCTTTCAGGATTTAGGCATCAATTCACTGGTCTATCCAGAGATGCTGGCAGCAGCCGACATCATCAGCGGCCTCAAGTTATCATGGGTGCGACAGCGATGGGACGTACACGACGGAGCTTTGGTATTGCTGGGCATCAAGTTGCGCGAAGGTTGCGAAATTCTGAATCAACCACTGAAAGACCTTTGCGGCCCCGATGATCCCTACCATGTGGTAGCCATCAAACGTGGCACCGATGCCATCATTCCCGGCGGTATGGATGTATTGCAGTTGCACGATCTGGCTTACTTCATGACCACCCGCGAGTATATTCCCTATATCCGCAAGATTGTAGGCAAGGAGCACTATGAGGACGTGCATAATGTCATCATCATGGGTGGCGGCAAGACGGCTGTGAGAGCAGCCATCACCATGCCCGACTATATGAACGTCAAGATCATTGAGATTAATGCCGACCGCTGTGAGCGGCTGAACCAGTTGCTGGCCAACAACGATGCGATGGTCATCCACGGTGATGGTCGCGACCTGTCACTGCTCAGCGAAGAGGGCATCCGCCACACGCAGGCCTTCGTAGCCCTCACCGGCAATGCCGAAACCAACATCCTGGCCTGTCTGACAGCCAAGAAGTTGGGCGTGCGCAAGACCGTGGCAATGGTTGAAAACCTCGATTATGTCAGTATGGCCGAAAGTCTCGACATCGGCACCATTATCAATAAGAAGACCGTCGCTGCCAGTCACATCTTCCAAATGATGCTCAAAGCCGACGTCCGCAATATGCGCTCGCTGATGATGGTCGAGGCCGACGTGGCAGAATTTATACCTGCTGAGGGTTCAAAGGTTACCAAAAAGCCCGTCAAAGAATTGGGTCTTCCCTTCGGTATGACCATCGGTGGACTGGTACGCAACGGCAAAGGTATCCTCGTCAACGGTAACACCCAAATCCAAGCCGGTGATTCCGTCATGGTGTTCTGTCACAAACATCAAATTGAGAAGGCAGAGAAGTTCTTCAAAAAGTCATTACTGTGGTAGAAGAATGATCAACTGGCGCATCATATCAAAGATCATCGGCTCTCTTCTCTTCATCGAAGCCTTCTTCATGGGATGCTGCATGGCTATGGCTATGTCGTTCCACGAAGATGATGTGATGGCCTTCATGGTCTCCACGATGCAGACTTTCTGCGCTGCGTTTATCTTTCTTTTCTTCGGACGCGAGGCCGATAACTCACTGAGTCGTCGCGACGCCTATGTTGTGGTGACGCTCATCTGGATTGTATTCTCTTTCTTTGGTATGTTCCCTTTCCTCATCCACGGCTCCATGACCGGCATCACCGACGCTTACTTTGAGACAATGTCGGGCTTTACCACCACCGGTGCCACCGTCATCGACGATGTGGAGTCGCTCCCCCACGGGCTGCTCTTCTGGCGATCGCTCATGCAGTGGATCGGTGGTTTGGGAATCGTTTTCTTCACCATCGCCATCCTGCCCTCACTCGTTGGCGGTAGCGTCAAGGTGTTTGCCGCTGAAGCCACTGGGCCTATACGCTCGAAGATGCACCCCCGCCTGAGCACCTCAGCCAAATGGATCTGGAGCATTTATCTGCTGCTCACCATCGTCTGCGCCCTGTCGTTCTGGCTGGCAGGCATGAATTGGTTCGATGCCGCCAACTACTCTATGTCGACCACGGCCACGGGTGGCTTCTCCACCCACAACGGTACCATCTTTTTGGCTAAGCCCGGCATAGAATATCTGGCAATACTTTTTCAGTTTTTAGCCGGCATCAATTTCACCCTGCTCTATGTAAGCATATTTAAACTGAGGGTCGGATCGCTTTTCCGCAATTCAGAATTCAAGATGTATGTGACCACAATCCTCATTGCTACCGTCTGGATCATGTATCTGCTCATCACCCGTCTGGACTATAACATCGAGCCGGCCTTCCGCTCTGCTCTTTTCCAAGTGGTGTCGTTCATCACCACTACAGGTCTCTCCAATACCGATGCAGGAGTGTGGCCCCACATCACTTGGTTCATTCTTATGCTGCTCATGTTCATGGGAGCCTGTGCAGGCAGCACCACTGGCGGCTTCAAGAGCATCCGCGTGCTCATGCTGCTCAAGGTGCTGCGCAATGAATTCCGCCACATTCTCCACCCCAACGCCGTGCTACCTGTAAAGATGAGCGGACAGAGCATACCCCAAAGCCGACTGGTTACGCTGTTGGCCACGGCCACTATCTATATCATCATGCTGCTGATTACGGCCACTATCATCAGCGTGTCAGGCATTGACATTACCAATGCCCTGACCATATCCCTGAGTCTCATCAGCAACGTGGGCGCAGGTCTCGACACAAACATCGGCCCCCAAATGTCGTGGGCCGATCTCTCATGCGGCATCAAGTGGTTCTGTTCCTTTCTCATGCTTGTAGGCCGTCTCGAAATCATTGCCGTGCTGGTGCTTTTTACCCGCTCGTTCTGGAAAGAAAACTAAACAAAGAAAATGAAAACAAGAATACTTTTTGTCTGTCACGGAAATATATGCAGAAGCCCAATGGCAGAGTTCGTGATGAAAGATCTGGTACAGAAAGCCGGACTGGCCGACAAATTCCATATTGAGTCGGCAGCTACGTCGACCGAAGAGATTGGCAACGAAGTGTATCCCCCGGCACGCCGGAAACTGGCGGAGCACGGTATCTCATGCAAAGGAAAAACGGCCAGACAGATAACACGAGCCGACTACGACCGCTTCGACCTGCTCATCGGCATGGATTCGCATAACTTGTACAATATGAACCGCATCTGCGGAGGAGACCCGGAAGGAAAGATTCACGCACTAATGGACTATACTGCCCATCCGAGCGAAGTGGCCGATCCCTGGTACACGGGCAATTTTGAAGCCACATGGCAGGATGTATTACTCGGATGTAAAGGCATCCTGAAAGCACTCAATCCCTAATCATCCTGTTTTTTAGAGACTGCAATGACGTCTTTATCAGAAAATTATCACATATCTAACATTTTTCTCACAAAACATATCTTGTTTAAAGAAATGTTTTGTAACTTTGTCGCAGATATTAGTACAATATTAATTAAAACAATTAGAAAATGAAAAAGATCATTATTTCATTAGTGGCAATTGTTGCCATGTATGCAACACCTTCCATGGCTCAGCTAAACTTTGGTGTGAAAGGCGGTTTGAATGTTTCAAATATGTCTATCGACCACTCTACACTTGACAAGAGCAACCGTGCCGGTTTCTTTATCGGCCCTACAGCAAAGTTCAAATTACCGCTGATTGGTTTAGGATTTGATGCAGCAGCTCTCTACGACCAGCGTGATGCAAAAGTTGGTAGCGAGAACATTACGCAGAAGAGTATCAATGTGCCCATCAACTTACGTTACACTCTTGGTCTTGGCGATCTTGCCGGTGTATATTTTGCAGCCGGCCCGCAATTCGGTTTCAATGTAGGTAACAAGCTATTTGGCGGCAGTGATTCAACATTTGATAATCTGTCATTAAAGAAGTCGAACTTCAGTGTTAATCTTGGAGCCGGTGTACGTCTCATCAAGCATATTGAAATTGGTGTACTCTATAATATTGCCTGCGGTAAGACTGGTGAGCTTAATGCACTCGATGCTGCTACCAACTTGTTAAAATCATCAGATATCAAAACTAACGCATGGCAAATATCTGCTGCTTATTACTTCTAAAAGAAGTATAGGGATAAAACAAAGAGCCATATCATTACTCAAAACAGAGTATGATATGGCTCTTTTATTTCTTTCAATCGGAATGAAGGCTTCAAACGGGTGGTTTGCAGGCTTCAAACGATGCGTTTGGAGGCTTCAAACAGTCTGAATTAACGCATATTTCTGTTGAGATATAGTTATTTTTTCTTTACCGGGTCGCAGGTAAGGCCACAGCCGAGTTTCTTGAAAATCTTGCGATCAACCTCACTGAGTATGACTGTACTGTGAACTTGACAGTCACGGAGATTGGGCAGTTGCTCAAGAGCACGACGGCAGTTGTCATCGTTCTGCGAAAGAACGGAGAGAGCCACAAGGACTTCATCGGTATGCAGACGGGGATTCTTGCCTCCGAGATACTCGATCTTGGTATTCTGGATAGGCTCAATCATGCTCTGAGGAATGAGTTTCACCTCATGGTCGATACCAGCAAGATACTTGGTAGCATTGAGCAACAGGGCTGCACTGCAACCGAGCAAAGGCGATGATTTAGAGGTAATGATGGTGCCATCAGAAAGTTCAATGGCCGCTGCAGTGTGACCGCTGATCTCCTGCTTGGCAGCAGCGGCTACGGTGACACGACGATAGGCCGTAGTGATCTTGGCCTGATTGAAGAGCAACAGGATTTTGTTGACCTCGCGATCGCTATCAGTGCCCTCGGCCAGTTTGTTGGTGGCCGAGTAATAGCGACGAATAATCTCATCGCGTGAAGCCTGACAACACACCTCATCGTCGCTGATGCAGAACCCTACCATGTTGACACCCATATCGGTGGGCGACTTATAGGGATTCTCACCATAGATACCTTCGAAGAGAGCGTTGAGCACGGGGAAGATCTCTATATCGCGATTGTAATTGACGGCAATCTTATCGTAGGCCTCCAAATGGAAGGGATCGATCATATTGACATCGTTGAGGTCGGCGGTGGCTGCCTCGTAAGCAATATTGACAGGATGCTTTAAAGAAAGATTCCAGACGGGGAAGGTCTCGAACTTAGCATAGCCGGCACGAATGCCACGTTTGTTCTCGTTGTAGAGTTGCGAGAGACAGACAGCCATCTTACCGCTACCGGGACCCGGTGCGGTGACAATGACCAACGGCCGTTCGGTCTCTACATAGTCATTTTTGCCAAAGCCTTCATCGCTGGCAATCAGTTCTACATTGTGCGGATAGCCGTCAATTAAATAATGTATATAGGATTTGATGCCCAGACGCTCCAAACGACGACGGAAGGTATCGGCAGCATGTTGGCCGTTGTAATGGGTAATGACCACAGAACCGACCATGAAACCACGCGTCATAAACTCATCACGCAGACGGAGCACATCCTCGTCGTAGGTAATGCCGAGGTCGGCACGCACCTTGTTCTTCTCAATGTCCTCTGCACTGATGACGATAACAATCTCTATGCTGTCGGCCAACTGGCGGAACATACGCAACTTGCTGTCGGGCTTAAAACCCGGCAATACACGTGAAGCATGATGATCGTCGAAAAGTTTACCGCCGAGTTCGAGGTAGAGTTTTCCA
The DNA here is from genome assembly GCA_947174835.1 of uncultured Prevotella sp. Classification (GTDB taxonomy): domain Bacteria; phylum Bacteroidota; class Bacteroidia; order Bacteroidales; family Bacteroidaceae; genus Prevotella. The sequence continues at coordinate 19,790 of CAMWKM010000010.1, read as the reverse complement.
TCGAACTGTGCTATGCGTTCCCTAATGTGTTCTGACTGAATCCTGAGATATTTCTCGTTATCGAAACCTATTTTCATCATATCCTTAATTGAACTCTTAATCTGTTTCGGGGTACAAAGGTACGAATATTTTTTGGAAATAAACAGAAAAGCAGGATAAAAATTTGGTGATTCAACCTGTTTGCATTACCTTTGCATATAGAAAACATGAGACTATGAATCAGAGTGACAGTATCATTATCATTCCGACTTACAACGAGAAAGAAAACATCGAAAAGATCATCCGGGCCATCTTTGGGCTGGAAAAGTGCTTCCACATATTGGTTATTGACGACGGATCGCCCGATGGTACGGCCAGCATTGTGAAAGAACTGATGGCCAAGGAGTTCAGCGATCGTCTGTTCATTGTGGAGCGCAGTGGAAAACTGGGCCTTGGAACGGCCTATATAGCAGGTTTCAAGTGGGCACTGGAACGCGACTATGAATATATTTTCGAGATGGATGCTGACTTCAGTCACGACCCGAACGACCTGCCACGACTTTACGGTGCCTGCCACGACGAAGGCTATGATGTGGCTATTGGCTCGCGCTATGTGAGTGGTGTAAACGTGGTAAACTGGCCGATGGGTCGCGTGTTGATGAGTTACTTTGCCTCACAATATGTCAAAGCAGTTACGGGCTTCCCCATTCACGACACCACAGCGGGCTTCAAGTGTTACAAGCGTCGCGTGTTGCAAACCATCGAACTGGACAAAATCCGCTTCAAGGGTTACGGTTTTCAGATTGAGATGAAGTTCACGGCCTGGCGCATCGGCTTTAAAATCAAGGAGGTGCCCGTCATCTTTGTCAACCGCAAAGAGGGCACCAGCAAGATGTCAGGTGGCATCTTCGGTGAGGCTTTCTTCGGAGTTATGCGTCTCCGTTGGGACGGATGGACACGGAAATACCCATCTCTTCCCGAAAACTAAGAGTACACTGTTACTGATCAGGATTTTCCACGAAACCTTGATATTCAGGCACAAGGGCAGACATCACGCTGTCGTAGGCCTGATTTTTTGTGGCCTCAACATTCTCGGATCCCTGACCAACGGGATAAATTGGCTCATGGAAAGTGAGCGTGAGGCGATGCCAATGCACAAAACGCATATCGCGCATACGGGGCATGATGTTGAAGGAGCCGTTGATGGTCAAGGGAACAACAGGCAATTGGAGTTCATCAGCCAAGGCAAAAGCCCCATGTTTGAAGACTCCCATGTGGCCGGTAAAGGTGCGTGAGCCTTCAGGAAAGATTGCAATGCTGGTGCCACCCTTCAGAGTCTCACGGGCCGCGTCGTAGGATGCCTTGATTTTCTTGGGACCACGCTTATCGACAAAGATGTGGTGAGCCTTTTCGCAGGTGTAGCCTATTAGGGGGATGCGTCGCAATTGATACTTCATCATCCACTTGAAATTGCGATTCAAATAGCCATAGATAAGGAATATATCAAAAGCACCCTGATGATTGGCCACGAAGACATAGGACTGCTTTTTCTCCAAATTCAAACGACCTTCGACCTTAACGGGGATGAATAGCATCCAAAGTATGACACGAGCCCAGATATGGGCAGGATAGTATCCCCAGAAATGACCGCGCCCAAGACTGCAACCAATGATTATTGGAATGATCATTAGCACTGTAACAATGATTCCCAATGGCAGGGCAATGAACAGTTGGTAGATACAATAGACGAAGTGAAGTACCTGTTTCATATATGTAATTGACTATTTTTTCTTTCTTAACGTAATAACAACTATCTCCGGAGGAGTGCCGATGCGGAAAGGTACCACACCACTGAGACCTGCGGATACATAGATATAACGATTGTCCACGGCATAGAGCCCGCGCGACTCCGTGTAGGCAATATCAGCCGGTGACCAACCGAAGAGCGACACCTGTCCACCATGAGTATGTCCGCTGAGTGTCAGTTGTGTATGGCTCTGCGGCAATATCTTGCGCTGCCAAGCCGACGGGTCGTGTTCGAGCATGACGACAAAGGCTTCGCGACCGACATCCATAAGCGTCAGCGGAATGTTGCCGTATTGTGGAAAACGCTTTCCATCACCATCATTGTCCATACCGGCTATTACAATACTATCGGCTCCACGGTGAATACAACAATGGGAATTGACCAGCAAATGCCAACCCAGAGTGTCATCCTCAGACCGACGTTGAGCAATATGCCGTTCCAACTCACAGGAATCGGTCTTGACATACAGGGGATAGTCGTGATTGCCCATGACAGAATAGACACCGTCAGCGGCTTGAATGTTAGAGAGTAATTCACGGAAAGGCTCAATCTCAGAAGGCTCTTTGTTCTGCAGATCGCCAGTGAACACCACCATATCTGCCTGTTGGGCATTGATGCTGTCAACAGCATTTTCGAGAATCCGGCAACGGCTACCCGTAAGCGTCGCCACATGAGCATCGCTAAATTGCACAATCCGATAGCCGTCGAAAGCAGATGGCAGATCATCGAAAGTCAGTTCTATATGACGCACTTCCAACTGACCAACGCCTACATAAGCACCATAAAGAAAGAACGACCACAACAGACAGAGCGGTGCCACCAAAATGCACTTGAGCCAACGGTGCCTGCTAAAGCAACAGACCCAGACAGCCACCAGCGACAGAACGATGAGCACAGCCCATACTATATAAATATATGTATCGGGATCCAATAATATGAGTAGGCAGGACGAATGGGACATCATAGATTTGCACTTAGGAATTTTCGTAACACATCAACAGACATTCCCCGACGACGGGCATAGTCCTGTAACTGATCCTCACCAATCTTTCCAACGGAAAAATAACGGGCAGCAGGATGAGACAGCATAAATCCCGACACACTGGCATGGGGCCGCATGGCACCATTCTCGGTTAGCGTGATACCTATCTGCCGCATATTCAACAGACTATCAAGCAGAAAATTGAGACTGGAATCAGGCAGCGAAGGATAGCCTACGGCAGGACGGATGCCCTGAAAATGTTCCTGTTGCATTTCATGGATACTCAACTGCTCATCCTTGGCATAGCCCCAGTAGCGTTTCCTCACTTCTTCGTGCATCCGCTCGGCCGTAGCTTCAGCAAGCCGATCAGCCAGCAACTGAGCCATCATCTTTTGATAGGGGTCATGGTCAAAGTCAGATTCCATTCCAATATCAACACTGGTGGCGAAGAGACCGATCTTGTCTGATTGAGACTTTCGGGGAGAAACGAAATCAGCCAGACAGAGAAAGTCGCTGCCTATGGTCTGCTGACGCAAAAAAGAGATGCGCTCGCCACTTTCCAAAACAATATCTTCACCATCGGAACAGGCATTAAAAATGAGGAATATGGCATGAGTACAATAAGTATTGTTCAGTTCATTCAAAAACAATTCGGCCTCACTTCTGATTCGCCTCTGCTCAGCCTCATCCTTGAGTTGCCAAGCGAAATAGAAGTAGGCCCAGTTGATGTAAGGCACCACATCGCTGATATGGTAGGTGAGTATCATCTGAATGTCAGGGGCTGACCGATGTATTTACAGTCCACCATTCCTTCATTATATACAAGGTGACCGTTGCAGAAAGTCTGCTCAACCCGCCAATCAAAGGTGTGTCCCTCCATAGGACTCCATTTGCACTTGCTCTGAATCACTTCGGGAGTCACCGTCCAAGGACTGTGAGGACGTACGACAACCAAGTCAGCCTGATAACCTGCACGTATAAAACCACGCTTACGCACCTCAAACAGACGGGCGGGATTATGAGCCATCAGGTCTACCAGTCGCTCAATGGTAAGCACCTTCCGGTCGACCAATTCGAGCATTGTGGGCAATGAGAACTGCACCATCGGCATACCGCTGGCAGCCTTTGCACAGCCACCCTGCTTCTGAGAAAGAAGATGGGGAGCATGATCAGTAGCAATAGTTGTGATACGTCCATCGTTAAGTGATTCGCGCAACATAAACTGATCAACGGGACTCTTGATGGCGGGATTTACTTTGATACGGGTACCAAGGTGCTGATAGTCGAGCATCGAGAAAAAGAGATGGCCGACGGTCACCTCGGCAGTTATAGCAGCCTCTATAGAATCGCAGTTTGCGGGGCACGGCAGAAAGAGTTCCAACTCCTCAGCAGTAGAAAGATGGGCCACATGGAGACGGGCATGGTGTTTCCCTGCCAATTCGACTGCCTTCCGAGTAGACTTCAGACAAGCCTCCTCGCTACGAATAAGTGGATGAAGACTAACATCGGGATCATCACCGTTACCCTGTTTGGCTACAGCCATATTCTGGTTGATGACAGCAGTATCCTCGCAATGAGCCATAATAGGCAACTTGGCCGAGGCAAAGATTTTCTCTAAAACTTCATCGCGGTCAACGAGCATATTCCCCGTACTGCTACCCATGAAGAGTTTGATGCCGGGTACCCGATGAGGATCAAGCCGATCAAACAATTCCACATTGTTATTGGTAGCCCCAAAGAAGAAGGTGTAATTCACATGGCTGCTGCAAGCCGCCCGTTGGAACTTATCATCCAAAGCCTCAAGGGTTGTGGTCTGCGGCACAGTATTAGGCATCTCAAAATAGGAAGTTACACCACCAGCAGCGGCAGCACGGCTCTCGCTCTCAATGTCGGCCTTCTCGGTCATGCCTGGCTCGCGAAAATGCACATGAGTATCAATGATGCCTGGCAACACATAACAACCGGAGGCATCAATGGTAAGAGATGATGATGGAATATGAGATATACTGCCTTCCAATATATCCACGATCTTTTCACCTTCAATGACTAAAGAGCCCTTGAAGCAGCGACCTTCATTGACAATGTGCGCTCCCTTAATGAACGTTGTCATTGCCATTTAGGATATCTTGTATGGTTGCATCGTCGATTTCACCATTATTTACAGAAGCCGACGATTCTGTCTTATGTGTATCACCCGTATTGGTGACATATTTATAGAACTCGGCCACCGACTCAATACGTTTGAATGACTCGGGAGCCTTACTCATGATATGCTCAATCTGAGGAACAGACGAACTCATCTGAATGAAAACGAACGGTCCCAACACATTCTCAAAATTGGCTACAACGAAATCACTCACCAAACTATCTTCCTGCTGGGCAATCACGGCAGCCTCGGCTGACAATATTCTATCAATTTCATCTTCCTCTATACCATCGAGCAACATCTGACTGAAACGATGGTCCAACTCCTGAAGTTGGTTTTGCAGACGGGTATGCTTATCAAGAAAGTCATAGAGAGCATCGTTCAACGGCGTACCAGAAACTTTCTGAAGTGCGTTATCAATACGAACCACAATGTTACCCTTTTCTACCACCAGCGGCATGATACTCTGTTCACCTATATGGAGCGATGCCATATAGGTTGTATCAAGCAGTCCAGCAAAATGAAACTGTCCGTGCACCACCTCACATGAATCAAGGTCCGACAAGTCTTTCTCCTTTAGGACTTTCAGATAGAGTTTACTACCATCGAGAATCGACACCGACGACGAGCCCTGGATATTATACTGATCAGCACAAGACGTCAACATAGCCACACAGGCTATCAGATAAAGTACTTTCTTCATAAAGTTCATTTATTCTCCATGTGCAAATGTACAACGATATATTGAACTACGAAAAAAAATTTGCGCAATTTAAAACAAATGCGCAAACTTTTAGCGTTTTTTTGCCTCTTTTTCCAGTTCCTTGCTTATTCGGAAGGTTGTGTACAGTTGCAGGATGGCTGTCAAAAGGAGAGTTACCACCCAATTATTCTGTACATAATTGACATAGTTGAGCCACTCCAAACCAAAAGAATTACCATCGTTGGCAAACATCAGCACCCCGGTCAACAACAGAAGGAAATCACTAATGACCTGAATGCGCAGCAAACGACGGACAATGAAGCTATTTCCCTCATACTGCTGCATCATCTGTACAACAGCATAGCACACGGCACCAACAGAGAAAACATAGGGATAGACATTCCAACGGAAGATACTACTAGCAGCACCGACAACTATCAGCACGGCCCCAATCATAAAAATGACATTCTGCCACTTACTTAACGGTTTCATCGGCAGACTTTTTAGTCAACGAATGACGCTCGTCGTCACTCAATACAAAGATATCCTCGTCATCGTGTTTCATAAAATAACGCTCACGGGCAATTTGCTCCATAGCTTTCGGGTCGGTCTGGAGGCGACGGATGCGAGCCTGATCGCGTGAATACTCTTCCTCAAAATATTCAATCTCATCGTTCAGTTCGCTGATGCGCTGTTTATTATCCAGATGAGCCAGCACGCTGTTAGAGCCGACAAATCCAATCAACACGAAACCAAGCACCGACACCACGATATATTTCATATAAGGGATGTGGATAAATTTTTTCAGCATATTCTTTATTCTCTTCATATCCAACTCTTATTATGCCAATTCCAAATCGAATAGCGCCCACAACTTACCCACCGACGGGTTCTGGCGAACCATCTCCTCAAATTGTTCCCGACGACTGAGCACCTTTTCCCTTTCACCTTTCTCCGCCAAGGTGATAGTGAGAGTAATATCACTGTTATGCAGATGGAACTTCAGGGTATTCACGATGCTTCCTTTGATCTGCTCCACCTCAGCCTTGATAATCTCGTTGGCAACAACCACCTCTACAGCAGGCATCTCCTTTATGACGGGATTCATATTCTTCATTCGTGTGGCAATACCGCTCAGTTTCTGAGGCATACGGTTGCACATCGACATCCATTGCAACTCCAGTGCTTCCTGCGAGAAGATTTCACTTTCAGAGGCTGTATTCTCTCCAATGCCCTGAGTTCCGGGCAATATCTGCATTTTCTTCGGCTTGCCCTGCTGACGCAGATTACTCCACGACATACCCAGATTGGAGACTTTCAGAGAAGGGCTCGGAGTATTCTGAGAGACTTGAGCTTTCTTCTGATCAGGATTCTCTTGCACAACCGCGGCTACCTGCGGGGCCGACTGCTTGGGCTGTGCCTGACGAATCAATTGTTTAAACAGGGATTTCAATCTTCTGGGCTTACGCCCATTAGCTGGCCCCTCCTCAGGCTGTGTCAGTTGGGCTATCTCAATAAGCGTCAGTTCTACGAGCAACCGTTTATTACTGGACTGACGATAATTGATATCGCACTGGTTCATCAGACGCAAAGCACCGTACAAGAAACGAGTGTCAGCTTTACGGGCCTGTTCCACATAGCGCTGTCCCGCCTGTTCACTGACTTCCAGCAAAGGGAGTGTCTGCGGATCTTTAGCCATCAGCACATTGCGGACGTGCCGAGCCAATCCTTGAACAAGCAAACCGCCATCGAACCCTTTGTTCACCACATCGTTGAACAAAACCATGATGTCTGTCACCTTATTTTCTATGGAGAAGTCGATGATACGGAAATAATATTCCGAGTCAAGCACATTGAGATCCTCAATAACTTTCTGATAAGTAATGTTGCCTTGGCAGAATGAAGCGGCCTGATCGAAGATACTCAAGGCATCGCGCATACCGCCATCAGCCTTTTCTGCAATCACAGCCAACGCCTCCTCCTCATATTGTATGCCCTCTTTTTCGGCCACACTCTTCAGATGCTGAATAGTATTCTGCACCGTCATGCGTTCAAAGTCGTAGATCTGGCAACGGCTGAGGATAGTAGGTAGGATCTTATGTTTCTCTGTCGTAGCAAGGATAAAGATGACATGAGCAGGCGGTTCCTCAAGCGTCTTCAGAAACGCATTGAAGGCAGCCGTTGACAACATGTGCACTTCGTCAATAATAAAAACCTTGTATTTACCTACCTGCGGTGGAATACGGGTCTGTTCCATCAACGTCTTAATGTGCTCCACCGAGTTGTTCGAAGCAGCATCAAGCTCAAAGATGTTCAGCGAGCGCTGCTCATTAAACGACAGACAACTCTCACATTCGTTGCAGGCCTCACCGTCGGCAGTCGGATTCTGGCAGTTGATGGCTTTAGCGAAGATGCGGGCACAAGTGGTTTTTCCCACCCCTCGTGGTCCGCAGAACAGATAGGCATGAGCCAGTTTACCGCTCTTCACCGCGTTCTTCAGTGTCGTGGTCAGCGCAGACTGACCCACGACCGTATCGAACGACATCGGACGGTATTTTCTTGCCGAAACAATATACTCCATATCTCTGTTTCAATTTTTATGGCTACAAAGGTAGCATATTTTCCTGAAATACCAAAAGACAGGAGAGAATATTTCTACAAAACTTATCGACTTGTACTATATCAGCGGCATACCCAGTTCCCGACACTCACGGCGCATATCTTCCGGCCAGATACTGGCCTGAATCTCACCGATATGAGCTTTATGCAACAGCACCATACAGAGACGGCTCTGACCAATACCACCACCGATACTAAGCGGCAACTTGTCGTCAAGCAACTGCCGGTGGAAATAGAGTTGTTCACGAGCCTCTTGACCTTCGAGTTTCAACTGGTGCAACAAACTCTCCTTGTTGACACGGATACCCATTGACGAAAGTTCGAACGAACGACCCAGTACAGGATACCAGATCAAGATATCACCATTCAGGCCCTGACGACCATTCTCTGCCAACGTAGACCAGTCATCATAGTCTGGCGCACGGCCATCATGCTTTTCTCCGTTGGAGAGTTCGCAGCCGATACCTATGACAAACACTGCCCCGTATGCCTCGCAGATAGCATCCTCACGCTCTCTGGGTGTTTTGTCCGGATACATGTGAAGCAGTTCCTCAGCATGAATAAAATGAATTTTCTCCGGCAAGAAAGGTTTAATCTGGGGGTAAGTCTCACAAACTAAATATTCCGTACGACGGATGGCCGAATAGATACGCTCTACTATATTCTTCAGGAAGGTCAGTGTGCGGTCTTCCTTGCTAATGACAGCCTCCCAGTCCCATTGATCGACATAAAGCGAGTGCAGATTATCCAGTTCCTCATCGGCACGGATTGCATTCATATCAGTATAGATGCCGTAGCCCGCCTCTATCTCATACTCAGCCAATGTCAGACGCTTCCACTTAGCCAGCGAATGAACCACTTCGGCATGAGCATCCCCCAAATCCTTGATAGGGAAAGTGACAGCACGCTCCACACCATTCAAATCATCGTTAATACCCAATCCCTTCAACACAAAGAGAGGAGCCGTCACTCGGCGCAAACGTAATTCCGTGCTGAGGTTAGCCTGAAAAAACTCTTTTATCAATTTGATGCCCTGCTCGGTCTGTCGCATATCAAGCAGGCGTTCATAACTTATCGGTTTAATAATTTGACTCATACTAATAGTTATCTTTAATTTGCCTGCAAAGATAACAATAATATACTAATCTGCAAACATTCTACATAAAAATCTTTTCAAATAGACACTAAAAATCGGCTTTTACTATCTTTTTGCAAGAAAAGAACAAGTATCACAGCAACCGTTTCTTATATTAAATAATGTATAATTGGCATAAATCTCACTTTAAATCCGTAACTTTGCAACCTAAAAAAAACGTAAATACTAACTAAATACTACTAAAAAATGAAACGACTCCTGATTGCATTGGTTGTGCTGTTTGCATTTACCAACAGCATTTCCGCACAACGTGTGACAGACAAACTGGATCGCGGACTGGTGGCCATCCCATCGGGCTCCGGTTCATTCGTCAGTTGGCGAATCTTCGGCGAAGAGTATTATGACACCGAGTACAATCTCTACCGCGATGGCACGCTGGTAAACAGCACGCCACTCAAGGTATCCAACTACGTCGACCCCAACGGCAAAGCCGGTTCTACCTATCAGGTAGAAGCAGTGGTAAAAGGTAAAGAACAGGGAAAGAGTGCCCCGAAGGCTCGTCAAAACACGCAATATATACAATTTGCCGTAAAAAATCTACAGTCACGTCGCGGCACAGACATTACCAACGACTATAACATCAACGATATTGCCTTGGCTGATGTCGACGGCGACGGCATTTCGGAATTTATTTTGAAACGTAACTATGGCCCTGACGCAAGCAGCGTGGCCAACGATTCCGCCTACAATTGTCTGGAATGTTACAACCTGAATGGCGATCGTCTGTGGTGGATTGACCTCGGTCCCAATATGGTCAGCGGTCCCGATGAGCAGTATGATGCCGTGGGTTACGACTGGGACGGTGACGGCAAGGCCGAAATACTGATGCGTGGTGCCGACAATATGATCATCCACCATGCCGATGGAACGACCACTGAAATCGGTAATATGAATGTAAACACCCGCAATACGGTGTCGCAGACAGCCAATATGACCTACACCAACACCGGAGCAGAATACCTGCTCTATCTGGAAGGCAGCACAGGCAAGCCCTATTCCATCGGAAGCGGCACCACACCGCTCTGGATTGACTATCCCCTGCCTCGTGGTTCTGCCAACGATTGGGGCGATGGTTACGGTCACCGCTCGACAAAGCACTATTTTGCCGCTCCGTTCTTGGATGGTCGCCATCCCTTCATCTTCCTGGGACGCGGTTGCTACACCAAGCACCACATGAAAGCTTTCAGCGTAGATCCCACGACTCACAAGCTGACGCAATACTGGGAATGGAAAGATGATGCCGGCTGGGGAAGCCCATACTACGGACAGGGTTATCACAACTTTGGCATTGCCGACGTTGACTGGGACGGTCGCGATGAGATCGTCTTCGGCTCAATGGTCATCGACGACAACGGCAAAGGACTCTCTACAACAGGCTTGGGACATGGTGATGCACAGCATTGCAGCGACTTTGACCCCTATCGTCACGGACAGGAGATCTTTGATTGCAACGAGGATAATCCGGCAATGAACTTCCGTGATGCCACCACATCCAAGATTTACTATCGTCTGCAATCCACCGGTGACGACGGACGAGCCCTCTGCGGCAACTTCTCCAACGACTATCCGGGTGCTATCGGCCATTCCAGCCAATCGGGCACTATCTCGTGTGTAGCCGACAAAGTCATTTCGGGTGGCCCAAGCGGATTCACCAACAACTGGCGTATCTATTGGGACGGTGACTTATTGGAAGAAGGTCTTGATGGAGCAAGCAGCCGCGAAGGAGCATCCCGCGTGTTCAAGGCCGACGGCAGCATCGTTTTCACTGCCGACGGCACAGCCAACTGCAACTGGACCAAGAACACCCCCTCAGCCGCAGGCGATATTTTGGGCGACTGGCGTGAGGAGATTATCGTCAGGACGAGCGATAATAAATATGTACGCGTGTACACTACTGATATACCGACTTCCTATCGCAACTACACCCTATGGCACGACCATCAGTATCGGCAGGGTATGGTATGGGAGTCTATAGGCTACAACCAGCCACCCCACACCAGTTACTTCCTCGGCGAAATGGAAGGTATCACGATGGCTCCTCCCCCCCTCACAATGACCAACCGTACCGAGGTAGCCAACAATGGTACCATCGGCAGTAGCCTGAACGACCAGCACGTGATTGTATGTGAAACCAACGATACGAAGATCACCGTCAGCGATGGCGCCAAACCTTGGATTGCTACATTCAATATACCTTCATGGGTACAGGGAACCAACAGCACTGTTACGACGGGCAATCCCAAGATTAATTATGTCTATTACACCTGCAATGTGGAAGGCGGTGCCTTTGCCGGAACGATGCGTCTTGTCAAGCAAGGCGACGGTACGCTCAATCTGCCAAAGGTCAATCAGCTATACACAGGAGAGACCAACATCTGGGCAGGAACGCTGAACTTCGACGGTACACTGAAAAATTCACCACTCTGGCTGAACCGCTTTGCCGAACTGAACAGCGATGGCGGTGTCTTCCGCAGCATCAAGATGGACTACGATGCCAAACTACGTCCAGGCCGTGGTGACAACAAAGGTATCCTGACCACCGACACGCTCAAGCTCGGCTTCGGTTCACGCGTCATCTTCGACATCTACGACGACCTGACTGCCGACCAAATAAACGTCAAACAGCTGACCATAGAGACCAAGACCTGGCAATATGGCCCGCAGTATCTCACGCCCGTCTTTGAAATTGTCGACCATTCCGCCAATGGCACTCAGACCGGCAAATACCTCCTTGGCATGGTCGAGACGATCACGAATGACCTGCAAAGCATCCGCATTGAAGGCATCGGAACAAAATACAAGTGCACCCTCTCGCAGGAGGACGGAAAACTTTACCTCAACATATCGACGATGCGCGATGCCACAGAGATTATCTGGCAAGGTGATGACAGCCAAATCTGGGATCGCGGCATCTCTGAAAATTTCGTCGATGCCACAGGCGAAAAGTTGTCCTTTGTCACCGGTGACAAAGTTATCTTCAACAGCAATTCCACGTCAAGGAATGTCACGCTGGCTGGCGAACTGGAAGCCGATAGCGTTATCGTCGACAACAATGGTGCCTATACTTTCAATGGCGACGGTTCACTGGTGGGTAACACCACGTTAGTGAAACGCGGTGTCGGCACGCTGACCATCAACACAGACAACACCTATACAGGCGGTACCCGTATTTCCGGTGGTGTCGTTATCGTGAAATCGCTGGCCAATGCCAATCAAGCCAAAGGCAATCTCGGCAGCGTGGTCACCAATGGCAACCTCTTCGTCATGGAGAACGGCGGTGAACTGCGCACGACAGCAGCCGTCACCAACGGCTCAACCATCATGTTCGAGGGCGAGCAAGGCGGTGCCATCAACAACACAAACGACTATATCGTCGACCGTGCCATGACCGGAACCACACTCACCAAGAAAGGTACGGGTTGGATGAAACTGAACGTAAACAACACGGCACTCAACAAACTGGTCATAACAGCCGGTACCGTGCAGTGCGTCAATGCAGGCACACCCGCCAAATCCGTCGAGTACCAAGGCGGTACGCTCAGAGAGAACACAAGCAGCAGCTATGCCGTCAACGTGCCACAAGGCAAGACCGGTTTCTGGTATCTGGCCAACCGTTCTACTTACACCAATAAGGTTTCCGGCAAGGGCACGCTGACCATCTACTGCGTCACGGAGAAAGGCAGCAACTACTATGCTACCCGAACACCGATACAATGCAACTTCACGGATTTTGAAGGAACTCTCAAGCCGACCTCAAGTCTCGACGATCCTGCTGTCCTGCGTTTCACGATGAACATTGCCGGCAGTATGCCTAAAGGCACCATGAACATTGAAAAGGGCGTAGAGGTTCAGAACAGCGGAAAGACATTCCATATCGGTAAACTGAGTGGCACGGGCTCATTGGGCGGCAGCTGCACCTTCAGCAATGGCGCCAGCGTGGGAGCCAACACCTGGCAGGTGGGCAACGACGCAATATGGACCACCTCTGTCACTGTCGTATCTAACGCTAATCTGGTGAAAGTGGGCACAGGCAAGGTAACGTGGAATGGTGCCAACACGAATACGGGCACCACGACTGTCAAAGAAGGCGAATTGGGCATTAACTCAAAAACCAAGTTAGGAACAGGACAACTGAGCGTCAGCAAGGGAGCCACGTTCTCCGGAACCAACACTGCTGCCAATGCCCTGACCAACTCTTCTGCCACCATCAATGGCACCATACGCCCCGGTACCTACAGCGGCACCACGACCGGCGACATCTATTTTGCCTCCAAGAACGTGACCATCGGCACCGACGGTGTCCTTGAAATCGGTGCATTGCAGTGCGCCACAGCCACCTCCAATGGCGGCACGAGCATCAGCGGCATCAACACACTCACCATCAACGGCACCATCCGCATCATCCCCTCGGCCACCAATACCCTGCAGCCCGGCGACAGCATCCGCATTTTCAAAGCCACGACCTTTGCCGGTACGCCAAGGATTGAGGCTCAGAACGGCATCGAGTGGGACGACAGTCGCATTGCCGAAGGTCTGCTCTTCGTGAAGAATGTCGACACAGGCATCCATCAGATCATCGACAACCTGCATCCGCGTAACATCTACGACCTGCGTGGTCACCTGATTCGCGAGAAAGCCACCTCAATAGAGGGACTTCGCCCGGGTGTCTACATCATCGAAGGTCGCAAAGTTGTCGTGAAATAATAAAAACTCACAAGAAATATGAAGAAGAAATATATATTTGCCTTTCTGGCAGTGGTTTCCGCCACAACCGCTTCAGCACAGACGATGCCCTATCAGAATCCCGCCCTGCCCGTAGAGCAGCGCGTGGATGACCTGATGCAACGCCTGACGCTGGAAGAGAAGACACAGTTGATGATGAACTCATCGCCGGCCATCCCCCGACTGGGCATCCCCCAGTTCGACTGGTGGAGCGAGGCCCTGCATGGCGTGGGACGCAACGGACTGGCCACGGTGTTCCCGTCGTGCATCGGCATGGCCTGCTCGTTCGACGACGACCTGATAGAACAAATCTATGTAGCCGTCAGCGATGAAGCCCGTGCCAAAAACACCCAGCGCCGTCGCGAGGGCAAGCCCATCGGCAAATATCAGGCCCTGTCTTTCTGGACACCCAACATCAATATCTTCCGTGATCCCCGTTGGGGACGCGGACAGGAGACCTATGGTGAGGATCCCTTTATGAATGCCCGTATGGGACTTCGCGTCGTTCGCGGTCTGCAAGGCACAGCCAATCCCTACTACAAGCTTCACGCTTGTGCCAAGCACTTTGCCGTACACAGCGGCCCGGAGAAGCTGCGCCATTCGTTCAACATCGAAGATCTGCCCGCCCGCGACCTGTGGGAGACCTACCTGCCTGCTTTCAAGACACTGGTGCAGGAGGGAAACGTGCAACAGGTCATGTGTGCCTACCAGCGGTTTGAGGGCGATCCCTGCTGCGGCAGCAACCGCCTGCTGCAACAGATTCTGCGCGATGAATGGGGCTTCAAGGGACTGGTAGTCAGCGACTGCGGTGCCATCGGTGACTTCTGGCAGCCCAAGCGCCACGGTGTGTCGACCGATGCCGCCAACGCTTCAGCCAAGGCCGTGCTGAGCGGAACCGACGTTGAGTGTGGCAGGAACTACAAAGATCTGCCTGAGGCTGTTCGCCGGGGCGACATCTCAGAGGAACAGATCAACGTGAGTGTACGCCGCTTGCTGAAAGGTCGCTTTGAGTTGGGCAACCTCGATGCCGACTCGTTAGTGGAATGGACCAACATCCCTGCAAGCGTTGTCTCATCGAAGGAACACCGCAATCTGGCCCGCCAAATGGGTCGTGAGCAGATGGTACTGCTGAAGAACAACGGCATCCTGCCTCTCCAAACCACCAAACTGATGGTCATGGGTCCCAATGCTGCCGACAGCACGATGCTCTGGGGCATCTATTTCGGCACCCCGGCCCACACCGTCACCCCACTGGAAGGCATTGAGGCCCGTCTGGGCAAGGTGCCCTTCATGCAGGCCTGCGACTTCACCAGCATGACCGTCGAACAGAAGGCTATCGGCAAGAGCACCGAGACAGCCGACGGCAGCACGACCTTGCAGATGGAGACTACAAGCAAGAAAACCTATACCATTGCCGACATACTGGAGGCTTCCCGCGATACAGAGACCATTATTTTCGTTGGCGGCATCTCGCCCAACCTTGAAAAAGAACAGGCAAAGGTCAACGTGCCCGGCTTCGACGGTGGCGATCGCACGACCATCGAACTGCCCCAGGTGCAGCGCGACATTCTGCGTGCCCTCCATGAGGCCGGCAAGAAAATCGTGTTCGTCAACTGTAGTGGCTCTGCAGTGGCCCTGACTCCCGAAATGGAAACCTGCGATGCCATTCTGCAAGCCTGGTATGCCGGCGAGCAGGGCGGCCATGCCTTGGCCGATGTGCTCTTCGGCGACTACAATCCCAGTGGCAAACTGGCCGTCACTTTCTATAAGGACGACTCCCAGCTGCCCCCGTTTGAGGAGTACAAGATGGAGAACCGCACCTATCGTTTCTTCCGCGGAGAGCCGCTCTTCCCCTTCGGCTATGGCCTCAGCTACACCACCTTCGAACTGAAAGGTGAGAAGATAAAGAAACAGAAGGACGGCAGTTTTGAGGTAAGCGTGAAAGTCAAGAACACAGGAAAGCGCGAGGGCACCGAGATCGTGCAGGTCTACCTGCGTCGTCCCGGCGACACCGACGGCCCCTCAAAGACCCTTCGCGGCTATGCCCGCATCTCGCTACTCCCTGGTGAGCAACAGACGTGCACCGTCACCCTCCCCCGCGACCGCTTCGAATGGTGGGACGGCCAGACCAACACCATGCACGTTCTCCCCGGCCAATACGAAGTCCTCGTAGGCACCTCAAGTGCCGACAAGGATCTGAAGGTGCTGCCTGTCAAACTTTAAAACTCAAACTAATTAATAATATTAACCAAAACAAAATGAACGTATGAGAAAACATTTATTAAGATGGAGTGCTCTCTGCATGGCTTTTGTGCTGGCAACTACAGCCAAGGCACAAGCGCAAGACGCGACGGCCACATGGGACTATTCCGATACTGCCGTCATGGAAGCCACGATAGCACTGTCCGGTTCTTCGGAAAGCGGCACCGTGAATGCCATCGAAGACAACGGCATCGCAATGACCATCATTTCCAATGGTGCAACATTCCGTAACAATGGAAACAACATCCAAGTAAGAAAAGGAGCAGAATTTCGTATTCCCGTCATCAGCACAGAAGATGTCGTCACGGTGAAAGGCTATCCCGGCTATTCCTACTATACCATTGGCAACAGCGAGGAATACCAGAACACCGGTGACAATCCTCAGACCACCTACAAAGCCAAGCGTAGCGATGTAGAACAGGGCTACGTGACAGTCACGTCGACCAACGACAACAACTATTTCTATTCCCTGAAGGTAGAGCAGAAAGCCCCCAAAGGTCTGGCCGTGCTCGACAACGAACCTGCCACAGCCACCTTCCCTTTCGATCTGGGTACAGAGGGACAGACAGCCACTTTCACCGATGCCGCCTACTGGCTTTCGAGCAAGGTGACCATTGGCAGCAACTTCACCATCAACGGAAAAGACAATAAAGGTAACAACCAGACGTCAGTGCTCTCTGGCTCCAAGGAGTCAAAGGCCGACGAGACAAACGCCCTGCGTTTCCTCATCACCCCGAAGCCCGGTCTGGTATTCACACCTTCGAAGGTCAGTTTCAAGGCCACCCGTTATGGCACCAATGGCGGTACCCTCGACTTTGCATGGCAGAATCCCGATGGCACACAGGTCTCACTCGACAAAGGCCAACAGGCAAACAGAGACAATGCCACCCCGAACGTCAGCGAATTTAGTTACGCCATTACCGGAGCAACTGCTGCCGAAGGAGCCTGCGGCCTGCTCGTCAACATCTACAGCCTTGACCAAGGCAAGAGCCTTGGCTTTGCCGACATCGTCATAGAGGGAACACTCTCCGGCAACGAAAAGGAAGTACCCATCCTGACATCGTTCAAGATCAACGGAACGGAGTACAGCGTTGAAGACGTGTTTGGCGAGCAATATGAGGCAACCCTCGAACTCTCAAAGAAAGAAGCAATGGTGAGCGAGGCCAATCCTCTGACCGATGTTACCGCTGCCAGCGGTGAGGTCGGAACCGTCACCTACGAAGGCACGGCAACAGCTTGCAAGGTGACCATCCCAATGACTGCCGGTGAGACAACGATGAACTACGTATTGAGCATCGTCCAGAAGCCCGACTTCACCCTGACCTATATCGACACCGACGGCAAGACCCTCGGCACTCAGACCGTTGAGAAAGACAGCAAGATCGGTCAGTTTGCATTCAACATCACCGATGCCACTTCCACCGAAGGCAAGAAAGCCCGCGGATGGTTCAAGAACAACTATGTGGGCGAGAAGCACAGCACCGACGATGCAGTCACGGCCAACATCAGCCTCTATGCCATTGAGACCGAGATCGAAGGGCCAAGCGACAGCAAGAAATATGTCTTCGACTTGACCAACCAGTTCTTCTATGCAGAAGACCACGAGGCATTCAATCCCGTAGGCAATGGCCACTACCACAACAACCACGGATGGGTATTCGGAAACGGTGACAAGGTTGAGTTGCTCGTTGGCAAGAAGGCATCAATCACGCTGTCACTCTGTGCCTACTCTGCCGACACCAAGATCGAAGCATCCAACGGTGCATCGGTTGATGCCAAGGCCGAGAACGACGGTGGCATGGGTGCGTTTAACTACGAAGGCGAAGAAGGTACCCTCACACTGACCTTCAACGGCACGACATACGTGCACGGTATCACCATCCTGAACACCACGACCACCAACTACACCCGCGAGGGGAACACGTTCACCGTGAAGACTGGCGACGGCTCAAGCTTCATTGATGCACTCGATGCTGCCAACGGTGAAGGAGGCAGCGAGCTTATCACCATCTATCTGCCCAACGGCACTTACGACCTGGGCCAAGCCACTCTGACCACCGTCGGACGCGACAACATCACGATTCTCGGTGAAAGTCAGGACGGTGTCGTCATCCAGAACCTGCCGACCGCTGAAGGCATTGGCGTAACAGCCACACTGCTCAACACCAGCAATTACCTGACACTCGAGAAACTGACACTGAAGAATGCCTTCCCCTACTACGATCCCAACACCGGCAAAGCCTCCGCATTTGCCGGACGTGCCGTCTGCTTGCAGGACAAGGGCAACTATACCGTATGCCGCAATGTGACGATGCTGTCTTATCAGGACACCTATTACAGCAACAACAATAAGGGTCAGTTCTACTTTGTCGACTGCGACATCCACGGACTGGTCGACTTCATCTGCGGCGGTGGCGACGTGTTCTACGAAAACACCACCTTCACCCTGGAGAGTCGCGAGATGACGGAAGGCAAGGGCGGTGTGACGATTGCCGCTCCCAACGGTGCCAAGAAGTTCGGCTATGTGATGGACCACTGTGTCATCGACTGCCACTCCAACGACTTCAACTGGGGACGCGCATGGGGTTCCTTCTCCGGTCTGGTGTGGATGAACACCACGTTGAAGCAGCCCTCCAAGATTGTATCCAGCCGCTTCACCGTTGCCGGTATGAACTCGGCTGCCGACGCATTCTATGAATACAACACCGTGAACGAGAACGGCACTGTGGTATCACCCACCACAAACAAGCTCACATTCACCCACTCCAGCGGCAACAAGGAGTATGAGACCATACTGACCGCCGAAGAGGCTGCCAAGTACACCAAGGAGAAAGTGTTTGCCGATGCTCCCAAGGAGTTTCAGGATCGTACCGGCGTGACAGACATTCTGACTGCCATCTGTATGCCGACCGCCACTGCAGGAACTGCCGACGATGTGATCTACAACCTGCAAGGCATCCGTGTGGAGAAAGTCCAGCGTGGTCTCTACATCATCAACGGCAAGAAGGTTGCAATCAAATAAAAAGCGACACTCCCCTATTTCAAGGCTTCCACCCTGTCCAACTCAGGTGGAAGCTTTTTTATTTTTCTGCCGTATGGTTAATCAAAATTTCAAAGAACGCTTTAGCGGTGCGGCTCAGAGGGTGGAGGTTGACGGTGCAAAGATATGACATTCCGGTAAATCGTTGGCGAACATTGGCGAACATTGGCGGACATTGGCGGACATCGTTCATCGCGGTTGATGCAATAGATATGGCAAAGATGCCTCGGCAGCAGTTGCGTACCGATGCTGATTTCCGGGTGTTTGGAGGCTCCAAACGGGTGGTTTGAAGGCTTCAAACGATGCTTTTGGAGGCTTCAAGCACGGTGTCCCCTCTCCCTCCTTTCCTCTCCCCCCTCTTAACTATAGCGCCC
>CAMWKM010000009.1 GCA_947174835.1 uncultured Prevotella sp. | reverse complement strand
GCATGAGGAGAAGCACATTGCCACTGCCATGCCGAGGAGGGATGCTTTCAGGAATCGTTGTTTCATTGCTTTGGTGTTTTTTAATTATTTTGAATTATTTAGACGCAAAGGTACAAGAAAAATCCGAGAACCCCACAACTTTTGGAGAATTTTTTATATAGCTGATTTGCAATGATTTTAGAAAGTTGCCTAATTTCCCCATGAAAGTTGCCTGAAATCTTATAGAAATTAGGCAACTTTCAGAAAGCATTGTGGTGAAGAAGGACACGCTGATAGGGTAGAGAATAATTGCGGACTTGACTTTTTAAAATAAAAAAAACGGACATTCGAAGGAATGATATGAAGTTTTTTATATCAATTGGCTTATAATTCGGGATTTTTTATGTAACTTTGCACTTTCAAAAATCGACTGCTTTGGTATGAAGAAAGTTCTTTTAATGGCATTTTGCCTTCTTTTTGTTGTTATTCAGGATACAGACGCCCGTCCTCGTCCAAGGGGTAGAGTGCGTGCAAGGACGACGCACGCGGTGAGGAGAACCAAGAAACGTGTGGCTCCTAAGCCTCCTACCATTCACGAGAATCCTTATTTGTGCTGTGAGGACACGTGTAATCATGTGCACGGCATTGACTTGAGCCATTATCAGGGGGAAGTGTTCTGGGAAACGATAGGCGAGAACACCAAGATGTCGTATGTCTATCTGAAAGCCACTGAGGGTGGCGACCGCATTGATGACCGCTATGAGCGTAATATTGAAATGGCTCATCGTCATGGACTGAAAGTAGGGTCTTATCATTTCTTCCGTCCGGCCACCAATTTACAACAGCAGTTGTGTAATTTTACCCGCCAGTGCTTGTCCGGTGAGCAGGATCTTATCCCCATGCTTGATGTTGAGACGACGGGTGGTCTTTCCACGTCGGCTTTCTGCGATTCACTTCATACGTTTCTCAATATGCTTGAGCAGACCTATCATCAGAAACCGCTGGTCTATACTTTCCGCAATTTCTACAATAAGCATCTTTTGGGAAAACTTGATGACTATCAGTTGATGATCGCCATGTACACCAATGAGGAACCTGTGTTGGCCGATGGGCGCGACTATATCATCTGGCAGTATTCTTGCAAGGGACGCATCATGGGAGTGGGCACCGATGTGGACAAAAGCCGCTTCATGGGTGAACATAGTCTGCGTGAACTCCGGTTCATACATTGAAAAATCCGGATCTTCTGATGTATTCAGAAAATCCGGAAGATGAAAGATATTAGGAATCTTCAGTAATCATTCGTCCCGCTCAATCCAGGCGATGGTGTCGCCTTGGCAGATCTTTTGTCCTGGCTTCACGCTGATGTCAACCAATTTACCGCCAAGGGCTGCAGGAATAGAGATGAGCTCACCCCATTTGGTCTGTAAGTAGCAGAATGTATCACCCTCCTTATAACGCTGGCCGATGAATGGCTCTATGCAAGGGGCCGGCACACCTTCGCCGCCGAATCCCCAAAGCAACTGTCCGGCCAGAGGCGACTTTACGGCATCGGCCTTGGCGTGTTTCAACGCTGCTATCTCCTCGGTAGAGAGTTTGCCATTACCCAGTTTGGCATCCTTTGCTTTCTGCAGGTCGGTCAAGAATTGCTTCTTGGCCTGCCCGCTCTTGAAAGCACGATACTGCTCGGGGTGCATGGCCAGTTCGAAGAGTTCCTCGTCGTCCTGTCCATAGTCCCAGCCATTCTTGTCCATTTCAGCTTTGAATTGATCCAGTGCATTGGGAATGAGCGTGTGCGGGTCAGCATTGGTGAAGTCGCGCTTTTGTTCCTTGGCCAGCTTGATAAGCGTATCATCAATCTGACCGGGAATCTGACCGCTCTTGCCCAGAATCATTCCCCACATAGCATCGTCCATCATCACAAAGCGCCCCTTGCCCTGTTCGATGGTCAAGAGATTCATCAATGCAATGTTCTTGGTGTACTGCGAGAACGGTGTCACCAGTGGTGGGTAGCCCACGCGAGGCCATACGTACTCTACTTCGTTGAACAACTCCACCAGCATATCGTCCATTGTCAGTTCGGGCTTCCCCTTCTGAGTGCGCAGTTTGTTGATCATTGTCTGAATGCTACCTAAGTCAGCCATCATTGAACCCATCATACCGCCAGGCAGTCCGCAACTTAGCAGCAGGCTCGACATGTGCTTGTTGGCAGGATTGATGAAGTAGCCCAGCCAGTCGTCGATGAACTCTTGCGTGAGCGTGCGCGCCTGCATATACGCATTCATATTGATATCTTCCACTTCGAATCCCTCGTTCTTCAGCATTGACTGCACTGAAATGATATCCGGGTGTACCTTGCCCCATGATAACGGCTCGATAGCAGTGTCAATGATGTCGGCACCATTGTTGCATACCTCCAGAATAGAAGCCATTGACAGACCGGGGCCTGAGTGACCGTGATATTGGATGATGATATCGGGATATTTAGTCTTTATCGCCTTGGTCAGCTGCCCCAGCATATAAGGCTGTCCGACGCCGGCCATGTCTTTCAGACAGAGTTCCTCGGCACCGGTGGCAATCAACTCGTCGGCAATGGCACTATAGTATTCCACGGTGTGAACAGGGGAGGTGGTGATGCAGAGCGTAGCCTGTGGAATCATGCCTGCCGCCTTTGCCCATTTGATAGAAGGGATGATATTGCGCGTGTCGTTCAGACCGCAGAAGATGCGGGGGATGTCAACGCCCTGAGCTTTTTTCACCCTATACATCAGTGCACGTACATCATCGGGCACAGGATACATGCGTAAGGCGTTGAGGCCGCGATCCAGCATGTGGGTCTGAATGCCTGCTTCATTGAAAGGTTTGCAGAAGGCACGAACAGCAGGGTTGGGATTCTCACCGGCCATTAGGTTCACCTGCTCGAAGGCACCGCCATTGGTCTCTACTCGGGCAAAGCAACCCATGTCAATGATGACTGGTGCAATGCGCTCTAATTGATCCTTGCGAGGCTGATACTTGCCGGATGACTGCCACATATCGCGGTAGACGAGACTAAACTTAATTCTTTTCTTTTTCATAGTTATTGATTTTGTTATTAGTTGGTGTGCAAAGATAGTAAAAAAAGTAAAAAGTTCATTGATAAAGCGATGTTATTTTCTTTTTCCCTTATTTTTTCGTACCTTTGCAGGAAATTATTAAACTTTTATTCACTTGGTGCGTCAAAAGCAAGCAGAACAAAGTTTATTCATCGATAACACAAGAAATACAAATGAAACGATTTCTACTCTCGACGGCCGTGTTACTTTTGGCGGCCCTCTCTATTCAGGCACAACGTAGCATCAGTGGTACCGTTATTGACGATACCCAAAAAGAGGCTGTTATTCAAGCCACTGTGGCGTTGCTTAAGACCGACAGTACCCTGGTGGCCAATGCCGCTACCAATCTGGACGGCCAGTTTAAACTGACTGCTCCTCAGGACGGACGCTATCTGCTGAAAGTTTCCTATCTGGGCTATAAAACACTTTTCCGCAATGTCACGATGGAAGGAAAACCTGTTGATCTGGGGCAACTGACCATTCAGGCCGATGCCATTATGCTGAAAGGTGCTGAGGTCGTGAAAAATCAGGCAAAGGTTTATACGAAGGACGATACCTTAGTATATAATGCATCGGCCTATCGCGCCCCGGAAGGTTCCGTTGTAGAAGAACTGGTGAAGAAGCTTCCCGGCGCCGAGGTCGGTGATGATGGTACCATCAAGATCAACGGCAAAACGGTGCAGAAGATTAAGGTTGACGGCAAGGAGTTTATGACCGGTGACACCAAGACAGCAATAAAGAACCTGCCTACCAGCGTTGTGGAGCGCATTAAGACCTACGATGAGAAAAGTGATCTGAGCCGTGTTACAGGTATTGATGACGGCAATGAGCAGATGGTGCTTGACTTTGGTCTGAAAAGGGGAATGAACCGCGGTATGTTTGCTAATGTCGATGTTGGTGTGGGTACCAAGGATCGTTATGCCGGTCGTGCCTTTGGTGCAATGATGAAAGACGAGTGGCGTGTGATGTCATTCCTTAATGCCAACAATACCAATGATATGGGCTATGGCGGTGGCGGCGGTGGTGGCCGTTTCGGCGGTGGCGGTCGCGATGGACTTCATGCTCCGAAGTCGGGATCAGTGAACTTCAATTACGAAAAGCCCAAAATATTGAAGTGGGACGGTTCAGTGCGTTGGGATCACAAAGATGATGATGTATGGAACCGCAGTTCTACGGAGCTATTCGTTGGCCGCACCGGTTCTTTTAGCGAGTCAAACAGACAGAACTTTTCGCGCAGTAATTCATGGAATGCCCAAATGCGACTGGAGTGGACACCCGATACGCTTTGGAATATCAGTATGCGCCCCACGTGGAGCTATGGTACTAACGATGGTAAGTCAAACAGCCTCTCGGCAACCTTCAATGAGGATCCATATAACTATGTGTCGTCGACGAACGATATTGCACAGATGGTAGCCAATATGCTGGGCGTCAGCGATACGTTGCTGATAAACAGCTTCTCACGCAATGGCCTGAACTACAGCGACTCCAAACGTCTGGGTGGTACTTTGCAGATTAATCGCAAGATTGGCTCCAAAGGCCGTAACGTCACCTTGCAGTTAGGAGCAAACTATAGCGATGGCGACTCGCGTTCAATCTCTTCCAATCTGGTCAATCTCTATCGTTATCTGACCGCCAATCCTGATTCGGCTGAATATCAGACCAACCGCTACAACCTGACACCGACAAAGAACTACGACTATAACGTCCGCCTGACCTATAGCGAGCCTATCTTTACGGCTATGTTCTTGCAGTTCAGTTATAATTTCCAGTATCGCTATACCAAGAGCGACCGCTCTACCTACGACTTCAGCTGGGCTAAGAATACGTATGTCGATTGGATGGACTGGAGCGGTATGGGTCCTCAGTATCGCAATTGGGATGCCTATCTTGCTCAGCCTCTGGAGCATGGTACACTTGACGACTACTATCGTCAGGACTTGAGCCGCTTCTCGCAGTATAAGAATTACATCCATACGGCTGAGATCATGTTGCGTGTTATCCGCAAAAGCTATAACTTCAACGTGGGCTTACAGCTTATCCCGCAGAGTTCGGAGTTCACTTACCGCTATCTGGCTACCGACACAGTCACCAAACGCACCGTATTGAACTGGAGTCCTACGGCCAACTTCCGCTGGAAACTGAGCGACCGTGGCAATATGCGCTTTGAGTATCGTGGTAGTACCAGCCAGCCTTCAATGAGCGACCTGTTGCCTATCACCGACAACAGCGACCCTCTGAATATCACCAGCGGTAATCCGGCTTTGAAACCTTCGTTTACCCAACGCTTCAGTTGGCGCTACAACGACTACTTCGAGCATTATCAACGCTTTGTTTTCGCCAACCTGAATTTCTCAACCACCAGCAATTCTGTAACTAACATGGTGAGATATAATCCGGAAACCGGCGGACAAACATCACGTCCGGAAAACGTTAATGGCAACTGGAATCTGCGTGGTAACTTCACTTTCAATACTGCGCTCGACACTTTGGGCAACTATAACATTAACTCCGGTACCGAGGTTAGTTACGACAATCTGGTGGGTTATATCGATTTGGAGCGCGATGGCAATATCAGCAAGATGACTACCAAGCGGACTATGCTGTCGGAGCGTCTGGGTGCCAGCTATCGCAATAGTTGGATTGAGGTGGAACTCAATGGTGGCATCCGCTATAACTATGTGTATAATGCTTTGCAGCCAAACTCGAAACTGAGCACGTGGGCTTTCAATTATGGCTTCAATACGACATTGCAGACACCTTGGGGTATGCAGATGACAACCAGTCTGAATATGTCGAGCCGTCGTGGTTACAGCGATACTGCTGCCAACACCAACGAACTGATTTGGAATGCACAGCTTTCTCAGAGTTTTCTGCAAGGAAAGCCCTTGTCGGTGCGACTGGAGTTCTATGATATTCTCGGTAGGCAATCTAATTTCTCGCGTACTATCAGTGCTATGTCGCGCAACGACAACTGGTACAACTCTATCAACAGCTATGTGATGTTACGTGTCAACTATCAACTGAATCTCTTTGGTACGAAAGAGATGCGTCAGTCTATGCGTGGCAATGGTGGATCTCGTGGCGGTGGCTTTGGCGGCCCTCGTGGCGGTGGCTTTGGTGGACCCCGTGGCGGTGGCTTTGGCGGCCCGGGCCGTTTCTAAGTATTTTTGTGAAAGATATTAATAATTAGAATAATTATAATGAAAAGACAGACGATTCTTTTTGCAATGCTCTTCGCCTTTACGGCGGGAGCATTGGCTTGTACAAATTTCATTGTGGGCAAGAAGGCCTCGGTGAACGGGGCTGTGATTTGCTCGTATAGTGCTGATAGTTATGGTATGTTCCAGGGATTGGTGCATTATCCGGCAGCCAAACATCCGAAAGGTACCATGCGACAGGTCTATGATTGGGACAACAATAAGTATGGGGGCGAGATCTTGGAAGCTGAAGAGACCTACAATGTTATCGGTAACATCAACGAGTGGCAATTGACTATTGGCGAGACTACCTTTGGCGGTCGTGAGGAGATGGTTGACACAACGGGCATCATTGATTACGGTTCACTCATCTACATTACCCTCCAGCGTGCTAAGACTGCCCGTGAAGCTATTGATGTGATGACCAGTCTCGTGGAGCAGTATGGCTATAATTCGGAAGGTGAGACTTTCACGATTTGCGATCCCAATGAGGCTTGGATCATGGAAATGATGGGCTGTGCCAGCGATCGCAAGGTGGAAAAGGGACGCACCGTCTGGGTAGCTGTGCGTATTCCTGATGATATGATCTGTGGACATGCTAATCAAAGCCGCATTACCAAGTTCGACATGAAAGACAAGGAGAATGTGCGTTACTCGAAGAATGTAGTATCTTATGCCCGCAAGATGGGATGGTTCTCCGGTAAAGATGAGGATTTCTCTTATAATGCAGCTTATGCTGCTCCCGATTTCTCCGGTCGTCGTATCTGTGATGCCCGCGTATGGTCGTTCTTCAACCGCTATGCCGAAGGTATGGATAAGTATATCCCTTGGGCTGAGGGTAGGGATCCCAATGCAGAGCCCATGCCTCTGTGGGTGAAACCCAGCAAGAAACTGAGCGTAGCCGATGTGCGTGAAGCTATGCGCGACCACTTCGAGAATACGCCCTTTGCCCTTGATAGTGATATTGGTGGTGGTATCTGGGAGATGCCCTATAGACCTACACCTCTTTATTATAAGGTCGATGGCAAGGACTACTTCAACGAGCGTCCTGTGTCTACCCAGCAGGCAGGCTTTGTCTATGTGTCGGAGATGCGCTCGTGGCTGCCTCGTCAGGTGGGAGGGTGTTTCTGGTTTGCCAACGACGATGGCAACATGGTTCCCTTCACACCCGTCTATTGCTGTGCCACAGAGTCGCCTCGTCCTTATAACACTCCCGGTGCCGATGACCTGAACTTCTCAATGGACAATGCTTTCTGGGTGCAGAACTGGGTGTCGAATATGGTTTATCCGCGTTATTCAATGCTCTTTCCGAGTTTGAAGGAAGTGCGTGATTCGCTTGATAATGCCTATATGCGTGCTCAAAAGGAGGTTGAAGACAAGGCATTGCTGTTGGATGAGGCTGCCCGCGTAAAATATCTTACTGACTATACAGCCGAGAAGGCAGACCAGATGCTGGCTCGCTGGCAGCAGTTGGCTGTCTATTTGATTGTGAAGTACAACGATATGACGGTGAAGCCCGAGAAGGATGGACAGTTCGTCCGTAACCGTTATGGCATGGGGGCAACGGTAAAGCGTCCCGGCTATTCACAGAAATATGCCCGTGAGATTATCAAACAGACGGGTTCCAAGTTTGAAAAACCATAAGAAAATATCATGAGTGTCCCATTAAAATTGGGACACTCATGATATTGAAAGGTATATGTATTTTTTTTCGATTATCTTTTACTCGCGATTTGATTATCTTTTGCCTTCGGTTTGATAATCTTTTTACTTCCATTTGATTATCTTTTGCTCGTCATTTGATTATCTTTTGCTCGTCATTTGATTATCTTTTTCAAGTCATTTGATTATCAATTGCCGACCATTTGATAATCAATTTTTCTGCACCCCCCATTTGATTATCTTTTGGTCGGTAAAAAGTGGCTGACTACAGAATTACAAATTCAAATCGTCGTGTTCTGAAAACTGGTCGTAAAAGACTTTATTTCTACGACTTCAAGGAACGTTTTTGCCGCTTTAACGGGACTGAAAACATACAAAAAGCACTTTTTTTGAAAAAAAGTAGTAAAATGTTTGGCGGTTTCGAAAAAAGTGCTTACCTTTGCACTCGCAAATCAGAAATGAGGCTATAAAACCTTAGATTTGAGGAGCCAAGGAGGTTCCGTAGCTCAACTGAATAGAGCATCTGACTACGGATCAGAAGGTTGTGGGTTTGAATCCCGCCGGAATCACGAAAGAGAGGTCGAAGGACCTCTTTTTTTATTGACTATACATAATAAAGAAAACATGAGAAAGTTTTGTATGATGATGGCTTTGTTACTGTCGCTGACAGGAATGGCCGCCCCTGCAGCAGGTGAGCCCAATGAAGCTCGTCGCTTGTTTGACAAGATATATAATAAGGTGTTTGGTCCTGAGGGCTGCACTTTGCGCTACGATGTGAATATTATCGGTCTTTATAAGACCCACGGTGTTATTTGGTACAAAGGTAAGAAGCAGCGTTTCAGTGACGAGCGTGTTGATACTTGGAACGATGGTGTAACAGCTTACATGGTCTATCGGAAGAAAAAGACGGTGGAGATCCACGATGCTAATTCTGATAAGAAAGACAAGTATTCGGGCCGCTTCAAATTCTCGCTTGACGATTTCGACTATAGTAAAGAGATGGAAGATGGCTGCTTAGTGCTTGTTCTCAAGCAACGTCGGGAGGCCAAGGGTACCATTAAGGAGGTCCGTGCCTATGTGGATCAGCAGACGTTGACCCCGAAATTCGTGAAGCTGAAGGTGGCATTTATCTGGACAAAGATTCAGATCAGCAATTTTCGTTCCGGTTCTGTCAGTGACCAGTTGTTTGTCTTTCCCAGAAAGCGGTATCCCAGCAGCGAATATAAATATATAGACAAGCGTTAGTCGTTGAGGCTCAGCATACCCTCATCGTTGATGACGTGTTCCTCGCGGAGCAATTGGCGTAGGGCTTCCTCAATCATTTCGCTGTCGTCGGAAATGGTTCGTAACTCTGTTATAGAGTGTTCTTTGCCGTCACTCAGTAGACGGAGAATGGCCGTCTTGGCATCATTGGTTGGCATTGAACGACGATCAAGACATACGTCACACTGTCCACAGTCTTTGGCATCAGTCTCTCCGAAATAGCGTAGCAGTACGCGACTGCGACATTCGTGGTTTTCAGTGGTGTATTCCACCATTTTTTGAATACGTCTGGCAAATTTCTCTTTCAAGTTCTCGTAGGCGGCAGCGGGGATCATCAGGTCCTCCGAGTCTTCGCGTCGCTGTATATAGCGTACGTAAGGTGTCTTCTTTTGAGGGATGAATTGCAGGATGCGTTTCTGTGCCAGTTCACGTAAGGTCATGTAGACCTGTGGGCGTTCCATGTCCGTTTGCTGGGCCAGAATAGCCTCATCAATATACTGGAAACCGTTGAACAACCCGGTATAGTTGCGCAATAGGGCTACAATGATAGCGTCCTCCTGCGGTGAGTTCTTCTTCAGTCGATAGAGTTCATCACGCTCCAGTATGAACATCACACGGGCTTGCGTGTCTTCTTCCTCGCGGTACTCAATGTAGCCGGCACGATGTAGAATCTTCAGTGATGATTCTACAGGTAGAGGGAAGTGCCTGTAGGTGCGACAAAACTTTTCGATGGGAAATTCAAAAGTACAGTTGTAGCCGGAACCGACAGCTATTTCATAGAAGTAGGCCATTTGGTCATAGACCTGTCGAATATATTCCTTATTGGGAAATTGCGTGGGAATACGCTGCTCCAGTTTAGTGCGGTCATTGGGATTGTAAAGCAGTACGGCATAGGCTTTCTGACCATCACGTCCGGCACGTCCCGCTTCCTGAAAATAGGCTTCAATACTATCCGGGCAGTCTATGTGTATGACCAATCTGACATCCGGCTTGTCGATGCCCATGCCGAAAGCGTTAGTGGCCACGATGATGCGGGTTTTGCCGGCTTGCCATGCCTGTTGGCGTATGTCCTTCTCCACATGATCCAATCCGGCATGGAAGAAAGTTGCGCTGAGCCCATGTCGTGAAAGTGTCTCGGCTGTCTCCTTGGTGCGTTGTCGATTGCGTGTGTAGACAATAGCTGAACCTTTGACACTTTGTAGGATATGTATCAGTTCTCCCTCCTTGTCCTCTGTCTTTCTGACCACATAAACCAAGTTCTTACGCTCGAAACTCATGCGGAATACACGCTTCTCGTTAAAGCCCAGTTGCTTTTGGATATCATCAATCGTTTCAGGCGTGGCAGTGGCAGTGAGAGCCAACACTGGTGCATTGGGCTTCAGTTTTCGTATGTCACAGATGGAGAGATAGGAAGGACGGAAGTCGTAACCCCATTGGCTGATGCAATGTGCTTCATCGACACAGATGAAACTGATCTTCATGTGGATCAGTTTCTTTTGAAACAACTCGGAGGCAAGACGCTCGGGTGAGATATAGAGCAGTTTGATACCACCGAAAATGGCGTTCTCAAGTGTCTGTATAATTTGGGCGTGCGATAGTCCGGTGTAGATGGCAGCGGCTTTAATACCCCGTTGACGCAGGTGTTGCACCTGGTCTTTCATCAGGGCGATGAGCGGAGTGATGACGATGCACGTACCTTTCTTGGCCAGTGCCGGCACCTGAAAAGTAATGCTCTTTCCGCCACCCGTCGGCATCAGTCCCAGTGTGTCGTGTCCAGAACCAATGCTTTCGATGATCTCCCGCTGAATACCTCGGAAGTCATCGTAGCCCCAGTATTTCTTTAGAATATCCTTGTATTCACTGCTCATCGCTCGGCTTGATATCCTCAATCTGCAGTTGTACCTCACCACGCTTATAGATGTTCTCCTCGATGGTGTAGCAGATGTCGAACGAGCGTTTCGACTTGATGTAGCGAGCCGACTGGCTTTGTCCGAAGGCAATACCGTTCATTACGTTTGACGACTTAGAGTCGACCAACTCCAATTTGATGTGTTCCTGCTGCTTGCCCACCACCTTGCTGGTGCCATAGTCGTAGACACCTCGTGTGGCAAATATCGGTTTTGGGTTGTCGGGACCGTGAGGAGC
Organism: uncultured Prevotella sp.; assembly: GCA_947174835.1. Taxonomy (GTDB): domain Bacteria; phylum Bacteroidota; class Bacteroidia; order Bacteroidales; family Bacteroidaceae; genus Prevotella. The sequence goes on along the minus strand of CAMWKM010000009.1, from coordinate 27,493 downwards.
CAACTTTCTCAGGTCGTTGTACAGTTTCTTTGTGATATCCTTGAAGTCGATGACGGCCTCAATGTCGAGTGCGGCTTCAGTCTGTTCAATATGGATATGCTCGCTGACATACAATTGAAAGCGACGTTTGAACTCAGGAATATTTTCTACACGCAGTGTCAGCCCCACGGCATAAGTATGGCCTCCGAAGTTCTCCAGCAGGTCACGGCATGATTTTATGGCATCGTATATATCATAACCGGCCACGCTGCGTGCCGATCCTGTGGCAATGCCGTTGTCGCATGAGAGCACCACAGTAGGGCGGAAATACATATCGGTCAGACGTGATGCCACGATACCCACAACCCCTTTCTTCCATCCTTCGTTGTAGAGCACGATGGCTGGCTGATGTTCCTGACTCTCCAGTCTTTCCACAATCTGGTTGGCTTCCTCGCTCATCTGCTTGTCAATGTCCTTGCGCTGCTCGTTGTACTCATTGATGTGAGTGGCTTCTGTCAGTGCGCGTTGGAAGTCTTTCTCCACCAACAGGTCAACGGTTTCAGTACCGTTTTGCACGCGTCCGCTGGCATTGATGCGAGGGCCGATCTTAAATACGATGTCACTCATCGTGATTTCGCGACCTGTGAGTCCGCAAATCTCAATGATGCTCTTCATGCCTACCGATGGGTTTTGGTTCAGTTGCTTTAGTCCATGATAGGCCAGAATACGATTCTCACCCATCACGGGCACCATATCGGCAGCGATGCTCACTGCGCAAAAGTCAAGCAGTGGAATAAGTTGTGAGAAGGGTATGCCATTGTTCTTGGCAAAAGCCTGCATGAATTTGAAGCCCACACCACATCCGCAGAGGTCTTTAAAAGGATAGGTAGAATCTACACGTTTGGGGTTAAGGATAGCTACTGCACAGGGTAGTTCGTCGTCGGGCACATGGTGATCGCAGATAATGAAGTCGATGCCCAGGCTCTTGGCATAGGCAATCTCGTCAATAGCCTTGATACCGCAGTCGAGTACGATAATCAGTTTCACTCCTACTTCAGCAGCATAATCAAGTGCTTTCTTGCTGATGCCATAGCCCTCCTCGTATCGGTCGGGTATATAATACTCCATATTAGAGTAGAATTGCAGCAAGAACTTATAGACCAGTGCTACCGCCGTACATCCGTCTACATCATAGTCACCGTAGATCATGATGCGTTCCTTGCGCCCCATTGCATCGTTCAGACGGTCAACAGCCACGTCCATATCGTTCATCAGGAAAGGATCTATAAGCTCACTGAGCATTGGCCTGAAGAATCGCTTAGCAGCCGATTCCGTTCTGATGCCTCTCCGGAAGAACAATTCGGCCATGATCGGACTCATACCGATCTTTTCGGCCAGTTCCTTAGCCTGTTGTAGTCGCTCGGGTGTAGGTGGTTCGTAATTCCATTTAAAGTTCATTATATTATTTATTTTTATCTTCGCTTTAGGTGCCATCAGAGCCTATTAAGGCAAAATAGCATACAAAGGTAGCGATAAAAAGCGAAAAAGCGGCACATTCTGTTGAAAAATTAACAGAATGTGCCGCTTTTTATCAATTAGTAATGTTTGCGGGTTCTTTAATAATTAGATGCCCAGTTTTTTACGAATGTCCTTGGGAATGGCATTCTTGTTGACGAGGAAGTCCATCGTGTTGGCAGCGATGAAAGTCTTGGTCATATACCACGTGCCCTTGTAGTCGCCGCTTTCGCCCCATGAGTTCTTCACCATGTAGTATTCTTTGCCGTTCTGGTCTTTAGCCACACCGTAGATAAGCATACCGTGATCGTCGGTCAACTCCCAGTTGTCGAAACGCTCCTGACGCATTTCCTGGGTCGGGATAACCTCCGGAACAGTGCAACCCAGTGAGTCGAGCAGGTTCTTCTTCTTGGCAGGCGTCAGTTTCAGCCAGCGTGCCATGTCGCTACCCTGTAGACTCTCGGTTGCTTTTGTGTCGATGGCATAGGCCAGTCCCTGACGGGTGAATCCTTCTTCACTGACATCACCGCCCCAAGCAATAGTGTAGCCATTGTCAATGGCATTGTCAATGACCTTCATCATCTCGTCCATAGGCAGGTTGTACGATAGTGGGAAGCGCCAGTTATCCTGCACTTCAACAGCAAAGGCTGAGTAGAAAGGATGGTGGGTGTAGCTGGTAATCGACACATAGTTGTTCAAGTTGATGCCTAAGCTCTCAACGAAAGTCTTCGGTGTGTACTCCTTGCCCTCGTAAGTGAACTTCTCAGGGCACTTACCCAGATAGGCATCGAGGATTCCCTGCAGACCTACTCTCCATTGGCCGGAGATTTTTTTAGCCTTACTGGTAGCTACAGCGTCCACGTATGGCTCAAGCAGTGAGAAGAATTCATTGAAGTTGTTCAGCGAGTCACCATAGAGTGAGCCGGGGAAAGGCATTGCTTCCTCCGGGCAAATGCCGTAGGTCTTCAGTGTGGCCAGCACGTCCTCGGCTGAGCCGCCCTGTGAAAACTGGCAGTCACCATGAAAGCGCACCACCTGAATGGCACGTTCCATATAGGTCTTGTTGGCTACAAACGATTCGCAGAGGTCATAGGTCTTGCCCGTAGCCTTCAGGATTTCGGCCTCGAAGAACGACAGAGTAGAGTAGTCCCAGCAAGTGCCGCTGCGGTTTTGGTCCTTCACACTAGTGATGGCGTTCTCCTTGATGGTGGTGAATACTGGTTTGTTTGATGCGTCTGAGGTGCTTTTTTCCTCAGCCTGTGCGCCTATGGCCATGATGGCCAGTAAGGCGAGTGATAATAATTTCTTCATAATTTATTTATTTATAAAATCTTCCAAATCTTTGGGGTGATAGGGGATGCGCTTGCTTCCCATGAAGCGACAGCCATCGGCAGTGATAAGTAAATCGTCTTCAATGCGGATGCCTCCGAAGTCCTTATACTGTTCCAGCAAGTCGAAGTTAAGGAAGTCCTTGCAGTGACCTTCCTTCCGCCAGAGGTCAATGAGGTGAGGAATGAAGTAGATGCCCGGTTCGTCGGTCACGACAAAGCCCGGTTCCAATCGTCGACCCATGCGCAGGCAGTTCGTTCCGAACTGTTCCAAGTTGGGGCGTGTCTCATCGTCGAAGCCCACATAAATCTGTCCCAGCCCTTCCATGTCGTGTACATCCATGCCCATCATGTGACCCAGCCCGTGAGGCAGGAACATGGCGTGTGCTCCTTGATGGATGGCTTCGTCGGTGTCACCTTTCATCAATCCCAGTTCTTTCAGCCGTTCTGTCATCAGTCGGCATACAGCAAAGTGGACGTCGGCATATTTCATGCCGGGCTTGGCCACCTGCAGCACATAGTCGTGACATTGCTCCACGATGCTGTATATCTCCAGTTGCTTCTGTGTAAACTTGCCGTTGACCGGCATTGTGCGGGTGTGATCAGAGCAGTAGTCATCCAATTCACAGCCGGCATCACAGAGCACCAAGCGTCCATCTTCCAGCTTTGCATCAGACGGTGAGCCGTGCATGATTTCGCCATGCTGCGAGAAAATGGTGGCAAAACTATTGCCGCCGGCCAGCGAGCGGGCAATGCCGTCCACCTGTCCGGCCACGAAACGCTCGGTAATGCCGGGCTTGATGAGCATCTGGGCTGTGGTGTGCATGACATAACCCACGTCACAGGCTGCGTCAATACAGGCAATTTCCTCGGCACTCTTTGTGGCACGCATCTTTACGACGGCTTTGATGAGTGTCAGCGAGGCACTTTCCTTCTGCTGTGCGGGATGGATGCCCAGCAAATCCATGAGCAGAATCTTCGTGTCATGGCGGTAAGGTGGGAGAAAGTGAACCTGTCTGCCGCTGACAATCTTCTTGAGGTCTGCCGTCGGTGCGGTCTTTGCGACGCCTACTTCGGCTGCCAGGTCGCTGACCGAAGGCACGAACCCCATCCACACAATATCTTCAATGTCAATGTCATCGCCGATGAGCATCTCCACATCATTATCTATGTCGATGATACCCACCAGTCCGTCGCGATGCTGACCGAAATAATAGATAAACGTAGAATCCTGTCGGAATGGTGCATAGCCGTTGGACGGATAGTTATAGGGGGCTTCATTGTTGCCGAAGAGCACCACCATACCATTGCCTACCAGTCGTTTCAGTTCTGCCCGACGTCTGATATAAATATCTTTGCTAAACATAAATTTATGTGTGTCTTTATTCAATTTTGTTGCAAAGATAAATAATTTTGCGCAGGAAAAAGCCGAAAAGGCCGTTAAAGGGAGTTAAAAGGGGGCATATTTCTTTGAACTTTACTAATTTTGCAACATGGAGCGACTGGAACGTAACACGGGATTGGTGTTGGAAGGAGGCGGTATGCGTGGTGTCTTCACTTCCGGTGTGCTTGATGCGCTGATGAAGCATGAGTGCTATTTCCCTTATGTCGCTGCCGTCTCAGCCGGTGCTTGCAATGGACTCTCCTACGCAAGTCGCCAGCCTCGCAGGGCTCGTTACAGCAATATAGATATGCTTCGCAAGTATGGTTACTTGTCGCTCAAGAACCTGCTCGTTCAGGGTAGCATCTTCGATCCCAATATTCTCTATGAGCGTTTTCCGTCAGAGATCGTCCCTTTCGATTATGATACCTATGCTCATAATCCGGTTGTTTTCGAGATGGTCACCACTAATTGTCTGACAGGGCAGGCCGAATACCTGAGCGAAAAGCATAATGCCCGCCGTCTGATAGCCATTGCTAAGGCCAGCAGTTCGTTGCCGTATGTGGCCCAGATTACGCCTGTCGATGGCATTCCGATGCTTGATGGAGGCATTGTTGATAGCATTCCCGTCTTGCGTGCCACTTCTCAGGGGTATCCTTTCAATGTTGTGGTGATGACGCGCAATAAAGGTTACCGCAGTACAGAGCGTGATGTCAACATCCCTTCATTCATCTATGGCGACTATCCTTGCTTGCGTGAGGCCCTGAGCCACCGCGTTGAGGTCTATAATAAGCAGTTGGAGATGGTGGAGTGCATGGAGCGCTGGGGCGATATTATTGTCATTCGTCCCTTGCGTAAGATGGATGTTGGCCGCACTTGCAGTGATCCCGTGAAGCTCGAACGCCTTTACTGGGAAGGTTTTCAGGAGGGCGAGAAGTTCTGCCGTAGTTTCCGGTTATAGCCCACATAATGTTTAAAAAGTGTTACTATGGTATTTACGCTTCGTAAGTATCATACTTAGACAGCGTAAGTATCATACTTACGAAGCGTAAACACCATCTTTAGTCAGCTTCTTGTTCCATTTCCCCGTGAGGAAACGAGTGAGGAAAATAAAGCCACGGAAGGTTAATTCAACAGCCATTGCTATCCACATGCCCTTCAATCCGTAGGTCTTCGATAGCCACCATGCCAATGTCAGTCGTACGCCCCACATGGAAGTAAGGCTCATGATGGCAGGTTTCAATGTGTCGCCGGCTCCGATGAACACGCCGTTGCAGACGATGGCTGCGGCAAACATCGGTTCGGCCCAGGCTTCGATGCGCAGTACCTGAGTGCCAAGGGCAATCACCTCCTCAACAGGCGACATGATAGTCATCAGGTATGGGGCAAATAGCCACATCAGTACACCCATGAAAGTCATCACGGCAATGCCCAGAGCAGTCGACATACGGGCCAGTGAGCGAGTGAGTTGTCGTTGTCCGGCACCGATACCTTGCCCAACGAGGGTCGTGGCAGCCTCTGCTATGCCATAGCCCGGCATATAGCACAGGCTCTCAACGGTGATGGCCAGCGAGTGGGTAGCAATGGCTATTGTGCCTAAAGGAGCCACGATGAGCGTGCTTACTATTTGGGCACCACCCATCAGCAGATGTTGCAGCCCCATTGGAGCCCCTATCTTGAAGGCCATTCTTACGACATCGCTCTTCGGCTTAAAAGAACCCGAATGTCCTTTTAGCCGGAGCATATCGCTGCGAATAAGCAGGAAATAGAGCATCAGTATGGCCGTTATCAACTCGGCCAGCCCAGTGCCCATCGCTGCTCCCGTCACTCCCATGTCAAGCAGATAGATGAAGATGTAGTTAAATACCACGTCCATCACGCACATGCCAATGTTTAGGATGCTGGGAATCTTCATGTTGCCAGAGCATTTCAGCATAGAGCCGGCCAAGCCCTCCATTTGAAAGAAGATGCCACAGAGGCCGATGATGGCAAAATAGATAGAGGCATCGTGGGCTATCTCCTCTGTGCCCCCCAGCCAATAGGGCAGGGGATGACTGATGGCGATGGCAATCGTTGAGATGATCAGAGCCCATATCGGACAGCAAACCAGCGACTGGCGCAACACCTTTCGGGCACCTTCGAAGTCGTTAGCCCCGATGAAGTGAGCCACCTGCACGGAGAATCCCATGTTGGCAGCCATTGCCAGCCCTCCCATCAGCCATGATGTTGTCTCCACCAGTCCTATGGCGGCTGAGGCTTTTTCACCCAGATGTCCCACCATAGAAGCATCGATGAAGAACATGACTGTCGCCGAGATCTGAGCCAGAATAGAGGGCACACTCAACTGCACAATGAGTTTCAGTTTCTCATTGCGGCTCATTGGCCGTCCTTCACGAATATATGCCAGTAGGTCTTTTGCCATTTTTTTCGTTTGCAAAGGTACAAAATAAAAGAGAAATAAGGGGTGGTAAACGGAAAATATTTCTTTATAGACGTTTGTATGTCAGCGAAATTTCGTATCTTTGCATCATGGAGCAGAATTTCAATCACGAACAACAGCAAGTGATAGAGGCCACGGGAGGCTACCATTTGGTGCTCGCTCCTCCGGGCTGCGGCAAGACTGCCGTGCTGACCGAGCGTGTGGTATGGGCCAAAGAGCATGGTGTGGATTTTAGCGAGATGGCGTGTCTGACATTTACCAATCGCGCTGCCCGTGGTATGAAGGACCGCATTCGCGATCGGATGTCTCAGACTGAGGACCTTGATCAACTATTTGTGGGCAACGTACACCGCTTCTGTTCCCGCTTCTTGTTTGATAATGCCATCGTGGCCGAGCATACAACCATTATTGATACAGATACTTCGTTTAGCATTCTTGCCGATTTTCTGGGTGAAGATGAGCTGAAAGTGCTGGGCGACAATAAGGATCGTCAGCGCTATTCGCAAATCATCAACCTCCAGCATCTGATGTATCAGTGTGAGCATCATTATCCCTCGCGATTGATGGTACATCGTGACGCTCTCACTTCAGGGCCGTTGCGCGAACTGTGTACGGCCTTCAATCTGCCCTATACGCAGGATTCGTGCATCAGCTTCTATCGGATGGCTGATCATTATCTTGGTGAAAAAGCCCTGCTCAGTCGCGAGGCCACCTTCCTGTTGATATGTCTTGATGCTGCTCACCGCTACGAACATTACAAGCGACAGAACGATCTCCTTGATTTCGAGGACATCCTGCTGTTTGCCTATGATGCCATGACATCGAACAATCAGGCCGAAACGAGACGGCTGTTGCGCTGGATTCAGGTGGACGAGGTGCAGGATCTTAATCCACTGCAACTGGCTATTATCGACCGCTTTATGGCTCCCGATGCCACCGTAGTCTACTTGGGCGATACCCAGCAGGCCATCTTTTCGTTTATGGGGGCGCAGACTGATACCCTCTCATTGCTGCGGCAGCGGGCCGGTGAAGACCATTTCTATAATTTCTTTGTCAACTACCGTTCGCCCCAATATCTGCTTGACGTGTTCAACCAGTATGGTGAATGTCAGTTGGGCATAGCCCGCGAACTGTTGCCGTCGACGCAGAACCTCACACCGAAGCGACCGGGAGACTTGACGATGATAGAGGCCGACAACAATGTGGACGAGGTCAATATGGTGGCTCGTGAGGTGCGTCGCATCTACGAACTCTGTCCTGACGAGACGGTGGCTGTGGTCGTTGCCTTCAATAGCGATGCCGATGAGATCAGCGCAGCCCTCCGGACTGTGCCTCATTTCAAGGTCTCTGGCATCGATTGTTTCTCTACACCGGAAGTGCGTCTGCTATTGGCCCACCTCAGTGTTGTGTCTATGGAGCAGAACTTCATTGCTTGGTCGCACCTCTTTACAGGTCTTCATGTCTACACGTCCAATAGTGCTTCGCGGCAGTTTGTGAGGGACTTGATGGAACTGGCCATCTCGCCTGTCGATTTCCTGGACTATGAAGACTCTACCTATCTGGCAGAGTTTGTTAAGCTTTACGAGCATCAGGATATTGTGGTATTCGATACCGAGACCACTGGTTTGAATGTCTTCGAGGATGATGTCGTGCAGATTGCCGCCGTCAAAGTGCGGCAGGGCAGGGTGGTCGATGAGTTGAATCTCTTCATTGAAACCTCGCGTCCCATACCGCTGATGTTGGGTGACGTACCCAATCCGCTTATTGATGAGTATGCTCAACAGCCCCATCTCGCTCCTCGCGAGGCCCTGCGGCAATTCACCGATTTTGCCCGTGGCTGTGCTATCTTGGGGCATAATGCCACGTACGACTATCAAATCATGGAGCATAATATGCAGCGCTATGCACCTGAGTTGTCTATGCGGCACCTGTGGCCTACCTATTTCGATAGTCTCAAGATGGCGCGTTTGCTTCATCCCCGCCAATCCAGTTATAAGCTAAAAGACTTGCTTGTGCAGTTGAATCTGGAGGGACAGAACTCTCATTTGGCCAATGACGACATCGTGGCCACACGCAACCTGATGGTTTATTGCTATGATCGTTCTCGCAGCATTATGTCTCGTCAACTGAAATTCATTCATCGCCATCAGAATGTGATAAGCCGTTTCCGTCATCTCTACGGCGATCTTTACAGCCATACCCATCGGCGGCTCTTCAAACAGAGCGACGGGCCGTTGCTTTCCTACGAGTTGCAATATGCCTACGACTATCTGCGCAATATTGACCGCATAAAGATTCTTCCTAAACTCCCATATATAATAAGGTATATAGAATGTGAAATGTTGACGCCTTCCTCCGGTCATTCACTGGCTGAGCAGTTGAGTCGCCACATACAAGATCTTACTACCATGAAGGAAGCCGACCTCTGCGGCTCGTCAAGCATGACGGAACACGTTTTTATCAGCACTGTCCACAAGGCTAAGGGGCTGGAGTTCGATCATGTCATCGTGTTCGATGCGGTCAGTGGTAAGTATCCCAGCATTTATGCCGGTACCTCTGGACGGGATGCTCAGGAGGAGGCTCGCAAGTTCTATGTGGCTATTTCCAGGGCACGCAAACGGCTTTCCATTGCTTATTGCCACAATAGTATCAGTCGTTGGGGGAGTGCCTATCCCAAGCAACTGACGCCCTACATGGCTTCTATCCGAGATTTTTTCGATAGATAATCATTTTGCAACCGAGTTGCAAAACTTTCACCGTACCTTTGTAGCTGAAATTATTAAATAAGTACAGAATATGAAGGTAAAGACATTTTTTACGGCTTTTACAATGACTATGTTTGCAGTGCTATCGTCCGGTTGTAGCAGTCATCCTCACGAAGAAACTGATACGCATAAGGAGAGTGAGGAATATGTTGAGGGCAGTGACATACATTTTAGCCATGAACAGGCACAAGCCGTTGGTTTGCAGACCGAAATCGTGAAGCCGCAAGCCTTCAGTGCCGTGATACCTACAAGTGGGCAGGTTCAGACTCAGCAGGGAGATGAGCGCACAATTGTGGCAACAGCAGACGGAGTAGTGTATTTCAGAAATCCGTCGATCACTGAAGGTGAGGCCGTGAAAAACGGTGAAGTGCTTGTGACAATATCCTCCAAGGCTCTGCAAGATGGGGATCCGATTGCGAAGTTAAAGGCTGCATACGATGCTGCCGAAAAGGAGTTTCGCAGGGCAGAAAAGCTTGTGGGCGACAGAATCATATCAGAGAAAGCCTTTGAAGAAGCGCGCATGAACTATGAGACTGCCAAAGCTGCATATACGGGAGTGGCAGGACGTATGACTCCGAAGGGGATCAATGTGTCGGCACCTATATCCGGATACATCAAGAACCACCTTGTGAACAACGGTGAATATGTTGCCGTGGGGCAGCCAATTGCTGTGGTGGCACAAAACAAACGCCTGCAACTGAGGGCGGATGTGGCAGAAAAACATTTCGGACAATTGCGTGATATACGCACTGCCAACTTTAAGATGGCTTATGGAGATACTATCTATAGTTTGGAACAAATGAACGGAAGACTTCTATCGTACGGAAAGTCTGCCACCGATGGCTCACCATATATCCCGGTAACATTTGAGTTTGATAATGTCGGCGATGTCCTTCCCGGAGCTTTTGCCAGTGTCTGGCTCATTGCGGGAGTGAAGAATGACGTGATAACCGTGCCTGTATCGGCTCTTACAGAAGAGCAAGGAGTGTTTTTTGTGTATTTGCAGGAAGCCGACGAGGTGTTTAGAAAGCAGGAGGTTGCTGTAGGACAGAGCAACGGTATGCGTACAGAAATACTGAAAGGTCTGAAGTCTGGCGATACCATTGTCGCTAAAGGGGCATATATGGTCAGGTTGGCATCTGTAAGCAAGGCCATACCGGGGCACAATCATAATCACTGATTCCTAATATATATTTATGGTATTACTGCCGGATGGATAAATACTATAGTTATAGACGTTAATAAAATAATAGATAAAGAACAATGCTTGACAAGATCATAAGATTCTCATTGAACAACCGTATGCCGGTGCTTGTGGCGGCAGTGCTTCTGATGTTGGCCGGAGTGTACACTTCTACCACGATGGATGTAGATGTGTTTCCCGACCTGAATGCCCCTACGGTGGTCGTTATGACCGAAGCCGGAGGAATGGCACCGGAGGAAGTGGAGCGATTAGTGACGTTTCCTGTGGAGACGGCTGTCAACGGAGCAACTGACGTGCGCCGTGTTCGTTCTTCGTCGACTACAGGTTTTTCTGTAGTATGGGTAGAGTTCAACTGGGGGACGGATATTTATCGTGCCCGTCAGATTGTGTCGGAGAAGATCGCAGTAGTGAAAGATGCACTTCCTAAGAATGTCGGCACCCCAGTGCTTGGCCCTCAGTCGTCCATACTTGGAGAGACCATGTTTGTGGCTTTGACAGCCGATACGACATCATTACAGGATTTGCGCACCATTGCCGACTGGACCATACGCCCACGTTTGCTTGCTACTGGCGGTGTGGCTCAGGTGGCTGTTATAGGCGGAGAAATAAAAGAATACCAGATACTGCTTAATCCTGCACGCATGAAATACTATGGAGTGAGCCTTGATGAGGTGACGGCTGCTGTGCAGGATATGAACGTCAATGCTGCCGGAGGCGTATTGTATGAATACGGTAACGAGTATATAATACGCGGTATGTTGGCTACAGATAATATAGAAGATATAAATCAGGCTGTGGTAAAAAACGCTGGTGGTGTGCCGGTGACACTTGCAAGCGTTGCCGAGGTCAGGGTTGGAAACAAGTCGCCTAAGATGGGTGTTGCCTCGCATTGCGGCAAACCGGCAGTTATGATCACCGTTACCAAGCAGCCTAATACCGGTACGCTGTCACTTTCTGATCGTCTTGATGAGGTGTTGGTCAGTCTGAAAGCCGACTTGCCGCACGATGTAAAGATGTCGACAGATATATATCGGCAGGAGCGGTTTATAAATAGTTCCATAGACAATGTGAAGGATTCGCTGTTTGAGGGAGGTATCTTTGTGGTTGTCGTGCTGTTTTTGTTCCTCATGAATGTGCGCACTACCGTGATCTCACTTGTCACTATACCGTTGGCACTTGTCGTGTCTATATTGTCGCTTCATCTGATGGGGCTTACGATAAACACCATGAGCCTTGGCGGAATGGCCATTGCGATAGGCTCGTTGGTGGATGATGCGATAGTGGATGTAGAGAATGTGTTCAAGCGATTGCGGGAGAATCGTAACCTGTCTCCTGATGCACGACGTCAGAATATGACTGTAATATATGAGGCTTCACGCGAAGTACGTATGCCCATTCTTAACTCCACGTTGATAATTATTGCCAGTTTCGTGCCCTTGTTCTTTCTTTCCGGCATGGAGGGACGTATGCTTGTGCCGCTCGGCATCGCTTTCATTACTGCTCTGATGGCCTCTACGCTTGTTGCGCTTACGCTGACTCCGGTGTTGTGCAGTTATCTGCTTGGCAGACAAAAGGAAAACGGTCAGGAGCAGAAAGAACCTATAGTGGCTCGTAATCTGAGACATTGGTATCTCATGGCACTTACGGCAGCCATGAAACATCCGCGCATAGTGCTTGGGTCTACGGCGGTTGTACTTGTCGTAGCGCTTGTCGGGTTCTTTGGACTTGGCCGCAGTTTCCTGCCTCCATTCAATGAAGGCTCGTTTACCATCAATGTTAGCACCATGCCCGGCATATCTCTTGAAGAGTCGGATAAGATGGGAGCCAAGGCGGAAGAGATACTTATGAGTATTCCCGAAATACAGACTGTAGGCAGGAAAACCGGACGTGCTGAACTTGATGAACATGCTCTTGGAGTGAATGTTTCAGAAATAGAGGCACCATACGTGCTTGATGGTCGTTCGAAGGATGAACTAATAAAAGAGGTACGCGAGAAACTGAGTGTGCTGCCCGGTATCAATCTTGAAGTAGGTTCTCCTATAAGTCACCGTATTGATGCCATGTTGTCGGGCACTCAGGCCAATATTGCCATCAAGTTGTTTGGCACTGACCTTGGCAGGATGTACGCTATAGGCAATGAAATAAAGGAGAACTTGGAAGACATAGAAGGACTTGCCGACCTTAATGTGGAACAACAGGTGAACCGTCCCCAGTTGAGTATATTGCCTAAACGCGAGATGATGGCAAGATATGGAGTCACTATGCCGCAGTTTGCCGATATGGTGAGCGTGCTGCTTAGCGGTGCCACCGTGTCGCAAGTGTATGAAGGCAACAAGTCGTTTGACCTTATTCTGAAAGTTGATGACGACAGTAGGCTGACGGCTGACAGGATTAAGGACATGACAGTGGACGCCAATGGGAAGAATATACCGTTCGGCAATATAGCTGAAGTGAGGTCGTCCGTGGGGCCGAACACCATCAACCGTGAGAATGTGGCCCGTAAGATTGTTGTTTCGGCCAATGTCGTAGGGCGCGACTTGCGCAGTGTAGTGAATGATATTCAGCAGCGTATCGATGAGAGAATATCCTTGCCCCATGATTACCATATAGAGTATGGTGGACAGTTTGAGAGTGAGCAGGAGGCTTCTCGCATATTGCTCATTGCTTCGTTGTTCTCGGTATTGGTGATATTTATGCTGTTGTTCAACCAGTTCCGAAGCATCACACAGTCGGCTGTGATACTGCTTAACCTGCCGCTGGCACTTATCGGAGGAGTGTTTGCCGTGTGGTGTACAAGTGGTGTGCTCAGCATTCCTGCCATCATAGGCTTTATATCGCTGTTTGGTATAGCAACGCGCAATGGTATGTTGCTGATAACACGCTATAACGATCTTAGGGCAGAAGGTCTGTCCTTGCACGACTGTATTGTCAAAGGATCTGCAGATAGGCTTAACCCGATACTGATGACAGCACTTACGTCTGCCTTGGCTCTTGTGCCGATGGTGTTGGGTGGCGATTTGCCTGGCAACGAGATACAGAGCCCAATGGCAAAAGTTATATTGGGTGGCCTGTTCACTTCCACACTCCTTAACGGATTTATTATCCCAATAATGTATATGCTGACGAACAGAAAATCAGAAACAAGACAATAACTATAATACTTCAGAACTATGAGACGTATATTATACATGGCTGTGATTGCACTGATGCCCATGCTGGTGCAGGCACAGGGAGATATAGAAACAGTGCTTGATGTCATAGAGCATAACAATACAACGCTGAAAGCACTGCGGGAGACTGCTGGAGCGCAGAAGTTGGAAAACCGTACAGATATATTCCTTGCTGATCCGGAGATAGGCTTTAACTATTTGTGGGGCAGCCCGTCGGCTATCGGCAACCGAAAGGATATAAGTGTGAGTCAGAGTTTTGACATCGCAACATTGTCGGGAGAAAAGAGCAGGGTGGCCGCAAAGAAAAACGAGATGATAGACTGGCAATATCGTGCCGAACGCATGAATCTTCTGCTTGAGGCTAAGCAGTATTGCATAGATCTTATATATTACAATGCCCTGTTGAAGCAGATCGGTATACGTCTCGACAATGCCATGAGTCTTGATAACGCTATGAAGAAACGTCTTGACAGCGGAGACACCTCGCTGCCGGAATACAATAATGTAAGACTTAGCACGGCTTCCGTTAAGTGTGAGGCCGCCCGCGTCACGGCTGAACGTGATGCAGTGGTGGCACAGCTTGTAAGACTCAATGGCGGTAATCCCGTGGAACTCACGTCTGTTGACTATGATACAGTCCGGACACCGGCTGCCTTTTCGGAGTGGTACAAGATTGCCGAGAAGAAAAATCCTGTGTTGGCATACGTGCGGAAGGATGTGGAACTGAGCAATCGTCAGTTGTCGTTGAGCAAGAAGATGGGGCTGCCGTCATTTTCTGCGGGATATATGAGTGAGAAAACCACCGATGAATATTTTAAGGGAATAGCACTCGGTGTCTCTGTTCCGCTATGGTCCAACAGGAATCGTGTGCGTCAGGCACGTGCTGCGGTGCAGGCAGCCGAGGCGCGTCAGGTTGATGCCAAGTTGCAGTTCTATGGTAATCTTGAAGTGCTTTACCACAGAACCTTGGGACTGAAGGCCGCTGCTGATACTTATCGTGCGTCGTTGGCCGACACTGACAATACAGTTCTGTTGAAGAAAGCCTTTGATGTCGGTGAGATTTCCGTGGCCGACTATCTGATGCAGACGTCTGTGTATTATGATATTGTGAAGCAGGCACTTGAGGCTGAACGTGAATATCAGAGGTCGTGTGCAGAGTTATACGCCGTGGAATTGTAGGTAGTAGCAGAATTTAATTAAAATGTAATAAACTTATGTCAAATCATCATCACGAACACGACCATGAGTGTTGTTCTCACGAGCATGAACATCATCATGAACATCATGGTCTGAAAGGTCAGTTGATACTGATCATCGTTACGGCTCTGCTTCTTGGCGTGGCCGCTTGGATAGAAAATCGTTTTGAATTGTCCGTCTGGCAAATGCTGTTGATCTATCTCGTGCCCTACCTGCTCATCGGGTTTGGCACGCTGAAGGAGGCTGCCGAGGGGCTTTTTCAGGGCGAACCGTTCAATGAACATTTTCTTATGTCGGTGGCTACCATCGGTGCTCTTTGCATCGGATTCCTGCCCGGAGCCGAGCCCCAATTCTCTGAAGCAGTCTTTGTGATGCTGTTTTTTCAGGTAGGTGAGCTTTTCGAGGGCTATGCCGAAGGGAAAAGTCGCGATGGTATTGCCCGTCTGATGGATATCCGTCCCGATGTTGCCAATGTTGAACGTGACGGACAGGTGGAGAGCATTAGCCCCAATCAGGTGAGGGTAGGAGAGACTATCGTTATCCGACCGGGCGAGCGTGTACCTCTTGATGGTGTGATTATCGAAGGTGCTACATCGCTCAATACTGTTGCATTGACTGGTGAGTCGCTGCCTCGTGAGGCTGCTGTCGGCGATGAGGTTATCTCTGGTTGTGTTAATCTGCAGGGAGTCATTCGTGTGCGTACCACTAAGTCGTTTGGTGAGAGCACGGTATCGAAGATCATTAACTTGGTGGAAAATGCCGGTGAGCACAAGTCGACGAGCGAGACTTTCATCACTCGCTTTGCCCGCATCTATACCCCGGTGGTGTTTTTTGCCGCTGTTGCCATTGCCGTCATCCCTCCATTGGTCGCTCAGTTCACGCTTTCGGACGCTCAATTTTCAACTTGGCTCTATCGGGCTTTGATGTTTTTGGTTGTTTCCTGCCCTTGTGCACTGGTCATCAGTGTGCCCCTTACTTTCTTCGGAGGTATTGGCGGTGCGTCTCGTTCAGGTATTCTGATCAAGGGTTCTAACTTCATGGATACGCTGGCTCGCCTGCATACAGTTGTATTCGACAAGACAGGCACCCTTACGCATGGGCAGTTTGCCGTCACGGCCGTTCATCCGGACATCTGCGATGAACAACGCTTATTGCATCTGGCTGCCCATGTTGAGCATTTCACTACCCATCCTATTGGTGCTGCTCTGCGTGACGCTTTCCCCGAAGAGGCTACCGATGGTTGTGAGGTGAGTCAAGTAGAGGAAGTGGCTGGCCAGGGTGTTCGTGCCAGAGTGGGGCAGCAAATGGTCTGTGTGGGTAATACGAAGATGATGGATGCCGTTGGAGCTCATTGGCACGATTGCCATCATACCGGTACCATCATCCATGTGGCCATTGATGGTGTCTATGCCGGTCATATCGTTATTAACGACAAAATAAAGGATGATAGTGCCGAGGCGATTGCTCAGTTGAAGGCTTTGGGTATCAAACGGGCCGTCATGCTTACTGGCGATCGTCAGGGTGTAGCTGAGGATGTGGCTCGGAAACTGCAACTTACAGAGTATTATGCAGAATTGTTGCCTGCCGATAAGGTTGACCATGTAGAGCATCTGCTTCAGGAAAAACCGGCCAATGGCTATCTGGCTTTTGTCGGTGATGGCATCAATGATGCGCCAGTCCTGGCTCGTGCCGATGTAGGTATTGCTATGGGTGCTTTGGGTAGCGATGCCGCTATTGAGGCTGCCGACGTGGTGCTGATGGATGATCGGCTCTCTCGTCTGCCGCAGGCTGTACGCATAGCCCGCCGCACTTTGGCTATAGCCCATCAGAATGTGTGGCTTGCTATTGGTGTCAAGGTGGCTGTTTTACTGCTGGCTACATTTGGTCTGGCCACCATGTGGATGGCTGTTTTTGCCGATGTAGGTGTTACGGTTTTGGCAGTGCTTAATGCCATGCGGGCTTTACGTTCTGTCGGAAAGGTTGGATGAACCCGCGTTTGGAGCCTCCAAACGCATCGTTTGAAGCCTGCAAACCACCCGTTTGGAGCCTCCATTCAGTCCTTATTTGGCATCAATAGATGAAGTGCTGATGAGTTGCAAGGTACATAATGAATGGTTAATATGTCTTAATTGTAGCAGAATATTGCTTAATTGAGATAAATATAAAAATAAATTATGTACCTTTGCATACGATATAATTTGGTGTAAGCCAATGAAAACGACAGGTTGCCGGCAGCCGATTGGAAAGTCTTCAGTGTGGCTATTCCCTGATTTCGGTCAGATAAAATAAAATTTATTTTGCTGCAACTATTTGAAAGTAAGTGTTTTACAGTAGGTGGTCGGTGCCATCTGCGGAAGGAAATTAATGTATATCGAAACACCAACAAATATTGTTAGTGCAGGTAATGCCCCTTGGTTTGTGCTCGTCACCGGTGATCCCGAACAGGCTAAATATCGTTTAGACAAGGAGAATATGAGAGATCAGGAGATCGGTCTGTCCCCTGGTTTCAATACTTTTGCCCCTTATGTTTATATGGAGTCCTGTCTTTCTGATGAAGAAAGTCTCTCTGATAGTATGACATTGCGGGCGGCTCTCCATCGTTATATCTTTGTGCAGGGAGATGAACAACGGTTATGCGAGTTGGTTCATGAGTGGAATGTCGCTTACGAAACCAAAGTGTTTTTCCTTCGCGATCGGTATGAAGACGAGTGCGAACATTCTAAGAATGCCAGCATTTCTGCGGAGAATATGCAGAGGCTGATAAATGCTTGTAGCACTGATGACACTACATTCGATGTACCTCTTTATTTGAACGATATAAAAGTTGGAGACAGGATTTCCCTTGTCAATACTCCTTTTGAGACTATTGCGACCGGTTGCAACTCTGATACAGAGTATATTGTTGAGGAGGTTAAGCGTAAAAAAGGCGGTATTGTCCAACTCCGCGTCAGTCTGCAACTCTTTGGGATAGCTTTCCGTAATCTCTACGTTAACTATGTAGATACTACTGATGACAACCGCTCTTCCGATATTGTGAGGACTACTCAGAAGAAACTGCTTGATATTTTTCGGCGCAAGGTCAACGGCAAAGAGACTGATGTCAGTCGGTATGAAGACGGAAAGACCCTCCGCTCGCTCTTTGAACTTCGCACCATTTCTCTCCCGGAGGGAGCCATGTATCGTCACTTTCTGGCTCTGATGCTCATCTGTGCCCAGTTGTTGGAGCACATTGAAGGACGGAGTGAACTGATAGGAAAGGTGGAAAACGAATTGGCCAAAATCTCCCAACTTCGTGAAAGTAAGGCTGCCACCGACACGCGGGCCTATCTTCAGATAGCCCTTTACATCGCCACCGCAAAGCGTCAGTATCGTGATTCGGCCAAAGCCTATCTGCGGAAATACGACCCCAAATCCCCGTATCTGCGCCAGTTCATCACCACCAGTTCGAAGCGCGAGGCCCTGAAGTTTTTGGGTGACTGAGTTTTCCTTCGGGAAAAATAAGCAATCTTCTTACAAAAAGTTTGGAGAGATGGAAAATAATGTGTATCTTTGCAGCACATAGTAAACGAAATTAAATGTTATGGCAAATTCTTATTCATCAAACATTAGTTCTGTTGATGCCTTGTGGACATTAATTCAGGGGCAGACACAAAATGTAAAGGATGCATTGTATCATCGGATGATTGAGGCCGATGAACAGAGAAAGACACGCCAGCAACAACTATATGTTCGCAAAAGCCTTAATCGGGCGTTCAAAGAATTAAAAGATGCCAAATCCTCCAAAAAGGAGTTGCCAGATGCAAGAGATTTGTTTAAACTTATGGATGAAAAATGAATGTTAGAATAAATTTTCTTCCTGAGTTTATTCGTTTGGCTAAACCGTTGAGAAAGCGGTATGCATCTTTTGAACACGATTTCTTTTTGCTGTTAGAGGAACTCCAATCCAATCCTTTTCTTGGCACTCAAATTGGAGAAGGGGTAAGAAAGGTTAGATTGGCTATTTCTTCAAAAGGAAAGGGTAAAAGTGGTGGAGCAAGAGTTCTGACTTATAGTCTAAATAAGGAGTCAGATAGTGATATAACCATTACTTTGATGTCAATATATGATAAATCAAAGATTTCCAATGTGTCAGATGATTATATATCATCTCTTGTTGACGAATTGAAAGAAGTGTGATGTTAAACATTCCTTCTTTAATGTAAGACACATAAGGAATACCTCAGTTATGTTTGGTGTGAGGTGATGAACGCTTAATGCGTCTTCACAAGTATGTCATTTGTTGGTACTAAGTACCATATTTTTAAGTGCTAAACCGTATGTTTGCGACACAAAATATACTTTACGATAGCCTTAAAAAATGAAAAATCGGGGTGCACAGGGTGCAGAAGGTGCACGTCATTTTATTAAGCAGTAGAATGTTGTATTGGCTCGCGGCCAATGTTTGCTAATGTCACATGTTCCCCCTTACTTTGGGGAACATGTGAAGGTCTGAAGACGGGGATAAGCACGGAGAAATAATTCCCACGTCTTTTTCTATATTAGTTAAAATAAGAAAGACTCAAGTGGTGGATGTCTTTTACATAAAGGGAATGTCAACTAATTGAGTGCGTTTACTTACGATAAAATTCGACTAATCTTCCAATAAAAATATATATCTGTAAATATGATTAACTTTACAGTAGGTCCTGTACAATCATCTGATGCAGTACGTGCCATAGGTGCTGAACAGGTACCATATTTTAGAACCGCAGAATTCTCTGAGACAATGTTGGAGAACGAGCGTTTGATTAAGAAGTTTGCCCACACAACAGAAAATAGCCGTGTAGTATTCTTGACTTGTTCGGGGTCAGGTGGTATGGAGACTGCCATTATGAATTGCCTCAACAAAAACGACAAGGCTCTCGTAATTAATGGTGGTAGTTTTGGTGAACGCTTTGTTGAGTTGCTGACTCTTCACGAGATTCCTTTCACTGAGATAAAATTGGAATATGGAAAAGCATTGAAACCGGAGCATCTTGTACAATATGAGAGACAAGGATATACCGCTTTCCTCCTTCAAAAGCACGAGACATCAACTGGTGTTCATTATGATATTGATCTGGTGGCTGACTTTTGTACACGTAATGGATGTTTTCTTATCGTAGATACTATTTCTACTTTTCTTTGCGATCCATTTGATATGGAAGCAACGGGTGCTGGAATTATGATTACTGGGAGTCAGAAGGCATTGGCCTGTGCACCAGGTATTGCAGTTATGGTTCTTGCTCCATCAGCATTAAAGCGTATAGAGGAGAATAAATGCAGTTGCCAATATCTTGATCTCAAACTTGCTCTTGAAAACATGGAGAGAGGCCAGACACCTTGGACCCCTGCAGTGGGCATTCTTCGACAAATCAATGTCCGTCTAAAAGAGATTGAGGCAATGGGTGGCGCAGAAGTAGAGATTGCCCGTTGTGCAGAACTTGCGAGGTATTTTCGCGAGAAACTCGTACAACATGATTTACCTTTTGAGATTGTAAGTGAAAGCCTCAGCAATGCAGTGACGCCACTTCACCCTACTACCCAGTCTGCATTTGAAATCTTCCTGAAGATTAAGGATGAATATGGAATGTGGGTTTGTCCGAATGGTGGTGACATGAAGGATATGATTTTCCGTGTAGGTCACATCGGCTATCTTCAAAAGGAGGACTATGACAAACTGATAGCCGCGTTTATTGATTTGAGAGAAAAGAAATTCATCTAACTGAGGATGCAGATATGAAGAAGGTTATTACATACGGAACCTATGATCTTTTTCACGAAGGCCATTATAATTTGTTGAAAAGAGCAAGAGCTCTTGGAGACTATCTGATTGTCGGTGTTACAACAGATAATTTTGACCTCGAAAGAGGTAAAATGAACACCTGTAATAATGTGATGGAGCGTATAGAAGCTGTAAAAGCTACAGGTCTTGCCGACATGATAGTGATAGAAGAGTATCGTGGTCAGAAAATAGAGGATATTCAGAAGTATGGTATTGACATCTTTGCTATTGGTTCCGATTGGGAGGGTTATTTTGATTATCTTAATGAATTTTGCAAGGTTGTTTATCTTCCGAGAACAGAGGGAATATCTTCAACACAATTAAGGGAACAGAGACCATCTGTTAAAATTGGGATTATAGGTACCGGTGGTATTGCCAAACGGTTTATTACAGAAACTCGTCACGTCAATAGTGTTATTGTTTCCTCGGTATATAATCCTAACATAGATGAAGCAAATAGATTTTGTGCAGAATTTGGAATAGATAGATGCGCCAAGTCTATAGACGAATTATATGATGCGTGTGATTCTGTTTATATCGCTTCTCCATATTTTACACACTACGAATATTGCCATTCTGCTTTAAGCGCAGGCAAGAATGTTTTTTGTGAGACTCCTTTTGTCTTGAAAGAAGAAGAAGCAAAACAACTCTTTTGCTTGGCCGAAAAGAAAGAACTTGTTCTCATGATTGCTTTGAAGACAGCCTATTGTCCGGCATTCGGTCATCTATATACGCTTCTGAAATCAGGAATTATCGGGGAGATCGTGGAGATCAATACTTCTTCTACGACGTTACTTGAAGAAGAAGTATATATGGATGGTAGACGGTATGGTGGCTCAATGATTGAAAACGGTTGCTTTACACTACTTCCTGTGGTAAAATTTTTCGGCACCGATTTTCTTAATATTAATTTTTATTCGAAAGCAAAAAATAGTATAGACCTTTTTACGAAGGGAGTTATGCGGTATGAACACGCAGTGGCATCATTTCAAGTTGGTATAGGAGTGAAGACAGAGGGTAATTTAATAATATCCGGTACCAAGGGATATGTCTATGTCCCTGCACCATGGTGGAAAACTGATTATTTTGAAGTAAGATACGAAGATCAAAATTTGAATAAGAAATATTTCTATCCCTACATAGGAGAGGGATTACGTTATGAGATAAAAGATTTTGCTTCTGCTGTCCTTTCTCATGATTTTTCGGCTTTTAAACTGACTAAAAACGAAGTAATAGCCATGGCCAAGATTCAAGAGATGTATTCACAAGGGAAAAATGTTTTTCAGCTTTAAGCTGAGTGGAATAAATGTGTTTAAAAATTTTTACAATCTGACCGAATCAAAGATATTGATTATATGGGATATGTAATACGAAATTGTGACGAACAAACTTTTATTGCACGTGCCGATGATTTCTCAAAATTGTGTCGGCAGGCATTTGCCGAACATATCGATAGAAATGTTAAAATGGGACCATGCTATATGACTTCGGATAAATGGATTGAGCTTTCAAGGGGGTGTATAGGACAATATATTGAAGACGATGGCGGAGTAATCGCTTTCTGGCTGGTTTATCCGGACTACAAAAAAAAGGAAACTTATGGAAAGATTCTTGCTGTTGCTCCGGAGCATAAAGGAAATCATCTTGGTCTCTCTCTCTCTCGAGCACTCGCGAATTATCTTAGAGAACTGGGTATGAATGTTTTTATGACAGATACTAGTCTTAAAGCTCCTCATGTGGTGAAATTTCATAAAAGTTATGGTTGCAAGGCTATTGGAATGACATCTTGGCCTAATACCAATTATTATAGTGTAATACTGCGACTTGCACTAACACAGGAATGTGAAATCAGCGACAGAGAAGCAAATAAACGTTTTGGGATTTCTAGATTTAAATGTAAAATGCTGTTAAAGGAAGACGGTTCGGCAACTTTATTTGGGAAAATCTATAATCTTGCTGTATTGTTATTTTCTAAACTGAAGTATTTGATTGGAAAGGGCTAACTCGGCAATTTATAAAAAATCGCGAAGAAATGATTTGTCTCTACGTAATTCTGTTTATTATCATTGTTATCTCACTGCGTTTTCCTCGAAATGAGATAATCAGTGATTTTTCGGGCAAGACTACGGCCAATCTCATTAAAGGAATCTTTATATGGTTGGTTTTCATTAGCCATTTAGCCCAATATATACAGTCTTCGTATCCCCAAATGTTAGAATATGGTTTTAACAATCTCAGGTCTTTCCTTGGGCAAATGATTGTCGTACCGTTTTTATTCTATTCCGGTTATGGGGTATTAATTGGGGTAAAGAAATGGGGGGGGTACATCAATACAATCCCTTCAAAGAGAGTGCTGACAGTCCTTTTTAATTTCGATGTTGCAGTATTGCTATTTATAATCATGGATTTTGCTATAGGGTTACCAATAACGCCTAAACAAATTATATTGTCATTTATTGCATGGGATAGCGTAGGAAATAGTAATTGGTACATATTCACCATTATAATCCTTTATCTGATTACATTTTCGGCATCAAAATTATTTGGATATTCTACACGTTGCATCGCGACAATATGCGTTTTAGTGTTTCTTTATTCTTTAGTGATGAGTTTTTTGAAGGCATCATGGTGGTATGACACAACATTTGCGTATGCTGCCGGTTCAATATACTGTTTCTTCAAAGAAAGGATAGATAGACTCTTAAACAGGCATTACAAGGAACTGGTTGTTGTATCTTCGGTGTTTTTTATTTTATTTGCATTCGCACCCAATATAATGGGATTTGCGGAAAATATACGATCAGTGTTTTTATCGCTGTTGATTCTCCTATTTACAATGAGAGTTCCACTGAAAAACAAATTCTTGCTTTGGTCTGGTAAAAACTTGTTTCCATTGTATATATATCAACGCATACCGATGATTTTCTTGTCTGTCGTTCCAATGGGAACATTACCTCTGATGCAGTGGAGTCCGTTGCTATATATTACAATATGTTTTGTTGCAACAATCTTTATAGCATACTTACATAAATACATCGCAATAAGGCTTTGATGGGAGAAGGTATAAGGGATAAAAGTGTATCGGGTATCAAATGGAGTGCGATTGAATCCTATGCAAACCAAGGGATTCAATTCATCCTTGGGTTGATTATGGCCCGACTACTACTACCGTCAGATTACGGTCTGATTGGGATGGTTGCTATCTTTTTCGCTGTTGCACAAACGTTCGTTGATAGCGGATTTGGTGAAGCACTGATTAGGAAACTTGATCGATCGGAAGCAGATTATTCAACGGTCTTTTATTTCAATATCCTTGTATCAATCGTATGCTATGCTGTACTATACCTGTTCGCACCGTTCATTGCAACTTTTTTTGATGAGCCAATATTAAGGGATCTGGTGCGGGTTGTAGGATTAACAGTAATAATAAATTCATTCAAAGTCGTACAAGTCGCCCGATTTACAATAGATGTCAATTTCAAAGCAATAGCCAAGGCAACAGTGGCATCCAACCTTATATCAGGTGTAATTGGCATCACGTTAGCCTACTATGGTGTCGGTGTTTGGGCATTAGTCTGTCAGAACGTACTATCATGTATATTGAACGTAATGATTCTTTGGTATATCTCAAAATGGCATCCTCAGCTAATTTTTTCATGGGAATCATTTAAAGATTTATTCAACTATGGTTCTAAGATCTTAGGAGCAGGATTACTACATACTCTATATGTAAATGTCAACACATTGTGTATTGGAAAATATTATACACCATCAGATTTAGGATATTATACGCGTGGATGTCAGTTTCCACAATTGTTAGGACAGAACTTTACCGGTGTTGTTCAGCGCGTTACTTTTCCCATTCTTGCAAAAATCCAGAATGATGATAAAAGATTGATTGAGATATACCGAAAATATATTCGGCTTATGAGCCTAATACTTATCTTCGCGCTTATATTATTGGCAACCTTAGGTAAACCGTTAATTATACTTTTGTTAGGCTCGAAATGGATGGAAGCTGTTATTTTCCTTCAGATTTTTTCCTTAGCAATGCTGACGGATCATGTGACTCAGCTTAATCTAAACCTTCTTAAAGTTAAAGGACGCAGTGATTTGCTGTTAAAGTTGGAAATAATAAAGAAAACAATTTCTTTAGTAATACTTTTCGCTTCAATTCCTTTTGGAGTCGTTGCAATCTGTTTTTCGAAAGTCATTTATTCTCAAATTGCTACTTATATAAATACGTACTATACAGGAAAACTTTTCGGACTGACATACTGGGAACAACTTAAAGATTATGGCCCTTATTTTCTTTATTCTGTTTTTGCATGTTTTCCCGCGTATTTTATGACGTATTGCCATCAGTTTGGAAATCTCATGATTTTGTTGATTGGTGCTGTTTGTTCAATAATAATTTATATTCTTATTCTGAGAACAAGGAAAGATAGGATTTATTTCGAGTTTATTGAACCGTTAATACTTAAACTAACAAAAAGATATGTCAATCTTTAATTTTATTTTTGGATTCTTGCGAGGCGTTAAGAATCGCATAGAGTTATATTCCTATCGAAGAAATATACCCGAAATGGTGGAACGAATCAGGGCAAAGGATAAGATTAAAGTTTTATTTGTCCTTAGTGATTTATCGCTTTGGAAAACAGAGGGTCTATATAGAGCTATGTTGAATCATCCAAGATTTGAACCGATAATAGGTTTAACATTGCTGACTTGTGATTTACCATCTGAGGTTATTCGCAAGTATAATAAAATAAAAGAATATCTTGACGATAGAAAATATGCCTTTATTGAGCTTGACTATCGTATTATTGTCACTATAAAACCTGACATAACTTTTTATCAACAACCCTATGGTGGTTTTGTATCCGACACGGTCGCATTTCCACAAATTGTAAAAAATAATGGACTGTTATGTGATATTCACTACTCATTCAGAACATTGTCCGTAGCAAAGAAGAATAATTGGATTGTAGACTTGTCTCTTTTTCGTTATTGCTGGCAAATGTATGTAGAGAATGAAATGAACCTTGAATACGGTAAGTTGTCAATCCTTAAAGGAAAAAATTTGGTTGTGACAGGTGTTCCATGTCAGGACGAATTGGTGAAACCTAAAGAACTGTTTAATGATCCATGGAAACCACAAGAGAAAAGGAAGAAACGCATCATATATGCACCTCATCATACATTGCCTGATTCAAACAACTTATTAAACTTGTCGTGTTTTCTTGATGTGTGCGATTATATGTTTGAAATTGCCAAAACATTTTCCGATGATGTACAATTTGCATTTAAACCGCATCCATTTTTAAAGAGTAAATTAACCAATCTGTGGGGAGAAGAAAAAACTAATAGGTATTATTTGCAATGGGACGAACTGAGTAATTGCCAATTGGTTGAGGACTCTTATATAGATCTGTTCAAGCATAGTGATGCCTTAGTGCATGATTGTGATTCATTTACCATTGAGTATTGCTTTATCAAAAAGCCTATTTTATATTTAATTAGTCCCGAACGAATTGATGAAAGGAGGAATGATTTAAATCAATTTGGTAAGAAAGCGTTTGATCTCCACACATACGGATTTTCCAAAGAGGATATCTATTCATTTGTTTCCTCTGTTGTAAGAGGCGAAGACAACAAGAAAGATGATAGAGAAGACTTTTATCAATCTGCTTTAATGCCTCCGAATGGGAGATCTGCTGTTGACAATATTATTGCTTCTATCCTCGGGGAAGGTGTGTAAGTATTCTAAATTACATAATTCAATGTATTGTTGAATGAACTAAATAATTGAGTATGCCAAAGGTAAGTGTGATAGTACCTGTTTATAAAGCTGAAAAGTATCTTGATAGATGCGTAGAAAGTATTTTGGCTCAAACATATTCGGAATGGGAATTATTACTTGTGGATGATGGTTCACCTGATAAAAGTGGTAAATTATGTGATATTTGGAGTAAAAAAGATAATAGAATAAAGGTCTTTCATAAGGAGAATGGAGGAGTAAGTTCTGCTAGAAATCTTGGAATTGAACAAGCTGAAGGAGAATGGATTACTTTTGTTGATAGTGATGATTGGATATCAAAAAACTATCTTCAGTCATTTGTTAGTAATCTGAAATATGGAGAAAGAACAATCTATTTACAGGGTATTCAAATGTTCACTATCCATAAAGGTCTATCTCCTATGTTTTGTTATGAGAATGATTTTTATATAATAAAAGAGCATGTTGATCTTTTTGTGAATAAGAAAATCTTAGCTAATGGGTGTCCTGTTGCAAAACTTTTCAATGCCAAGGTATTAAAAGATAATAATATTAGGTTCAATGAGACAATAAGTATTAATGAAGATCATTTATTCGTATTAACCTATTATTATTATATCGATGGCATTTGTACTATCTCGGATATATCATATTATTATTATTATGATTTTACTGTTCCATCGTTGACAAAAATTAATCACTCTTATACAGAACTACGTCGAGTTTCCTTTTTGATGCACAATGCGTATAATTTGATTTGTTCAAAGTTGAGATTAACAAAAGAAGATCAATTTATTCTTAGTCCAATGTTTGGTCCAAACCAGGCAATGAAAGCAATATTATCTTGTGTGTCAAGTAAAGAACCAATATCTTCTTTTTTGCTGTGTAAAGAATATTTGTTAGGGAAATTTGGATATGAATATGATAAATAT
>CAMWKM010000008.1 GCA_947174835.1 uncultured Prevotella sp. | reverse complement strand
GTGTATAGTCGCACTATTGATGCAGCCCGGTCATTGTGCGCTGTGGTTGGCGGTTATGCTGCGACCGATTTAAATGCTCTTCCGCTTGAGGCCGATGCCTTTGTACTGGCTGTGAAAGACTCCGTGTTGGGCGAACTGATTGCCGGTCTGGATGCAGGCAGGGAGAATCAGGCTTTCTTTCATACGGCAGGTTCGGTTCCTATGTCGGTCTTTGGCGGCCATCGGCGTTGTGGTGTCATCTATCCCATGCAGACTTTTTCGAAAGAACGTCAGGTGGATTTTGACCGCATCCCTTTTTTTATTGAGGGTAATAGTCAAGAGACGCAGGATTTGGCCCGACAGATAGCCCTGACGGTGAGTAGCGATGTGCACTACCTGTCAAGTGAAGATCGTCGTCATTTGCATCTGGCTGCTGTGTTTGCCTGCAACTTTACGAACCACTGCTATGCACTCTCTGCCAAGATATTGGAGAAGCATGGAGTGCCCTTTAGTGTGATGTTGCCATTGGTGGAAGAGACGGCCCGTAAGGTAGATACCATGCATCCCCGTGATGCGCAGACGGGGCCTGCCGTCCGCTATGATGAGAATATTATTGAGATGCAGAAACGATTGTTGGCCGATGAGCCGACAATGCACGACGTATATGAACTGATGAGTGAAAGTATCAATCAATTAGCCAATGATTAACTACGATTTATCGAAAATCAAAGCCATCATCTTCGATGTCGATGGTGTGCTCTCGACAGAGACCATTACGCTGGCTCCCGACGGGTTGCCTATGCGCACTGTGAATATAAAGGACGGCTATGCCATTCAGTTGGCCGTGAAGCATGGACTGCGTATTGCCATCATGACAGGAGCCAATGTCGACTCCATCAGGGTGCGCTATGAGGGTTTGGGCGTTGAAGATGTCTATTTGGGCTGTTCAGTAAAGATAAATACCTATAAGGTTTTCCTTGAAAAATACGGATTGAAGGAAGAGGAAGTGATGTATATGGGTGACGATATTCCCGATTTGGAAGTGATGCGCCGTGTAGGCTGCCCCGTCTGTCCGCATGATGCTGCTTGGGAGATTCAGGAGGCGAGCATCTATGTGAGTCGTCGCACCGGTGGCAATGGCTGCGGGCGCGATGTGATTGAGCAGGTACTCAGGGCTCAGGGTAAATGGGTTATGGACGAAAAAGCATTTGGATGGTGATGTTAGGGAATATTGAAAAATATCATATTATTCTGGCCAGTAATTCGCCTCGCCGACGGGAACTGCTGGCAGGATTGGGTGTGCCGTTTGAGGTGAAGGTGCTGCCCGATATTGAAGAAAACTATCCGGCTGACCTGCCGGTGGCTGAGATTGCTGAATATATAGCACAAGAAAAAGCGGATGCCTACCGCCAACTTATCGGGAAGCATGACCTTGTCATTACCGCCGACACGATTGTGGTGGTCGGTGACGAGGTGATGGGCAAACCCCATGATGCTGATGATGCCTGTAGGATGCTGCGGAAGCTGAGCAACAGGACGCATCAGGTTATCACGGGTGTTTGTCTGACCACGGCTGACAAGCAGCGACAGTTTTCCGTAAAGACCGATGTCACATTCAAATCACTGTCGGAAGAGGAGATTGCGCATTATGTCAACCACTACCAGCCTTTCGACAAAGCAGGTGCCTATGGTATACAGGAATGGATTGGCTATATCGGTGTCACCTCGTTGCAGGGCAGCTATTTCAATGTGATGGGGCTGCCTGTTCAGCGTATCTATACTGAAATGATGGAATTTTAATTGCTGTAGTCGGTCTCCCGTTTAGCCGGTTGTTACTCGTTGCTGTAGTCGGCCAGGTTTTCTGCCTCCTCATCGGGATCGCTACTGTCCAGATCCATCATCGTTGAATAGTTGTCCTCTGTGATGTCGTCATCGTTGGGACCGTCCAACTCAATGTCGTCCTCGTCGGGCTTGTTGTAGTTATCCTCAATCTCTACATCTGCGTCATCGTCTTCACCGTTATCGCTGTACGACGACGAGAATTGCATGTGCAGCTTCTCCTTCTCTGGCTTAGCCTTGGCAAAGATGGCTTCTACCCAGGTTCCTTTGGCCACTTCAAGCACTTCGAACCCATCTTCCAATTTCTTTTCGTAGAGGCCGCCCTTCTTGTGCAGGCGATCTTTGGGAAGGGTAGTGGTGGATATGTCGAAACCACTTTCGATAATATCTTTGATGCTTTGCGAGAGCGAATCCCAGCCACCACCGAAGTTGCGGTCGAGTACTTCAATAAGTTTCGAGGCCGTGATGTGGCGGATGTTCTCGTATGTCAGGTCGGTGACACGCATGATGGGGCGTTTCTTGATGGCCCATATCGCCTTTTGGTTCTCGTCCAGCCGCACCTGTCCTACCTTGTAACCCTGCTTTTCGTATTTCGCCTTGACAAGCTGCAAATCGCCCGCAATCTCCTCAACCATAAAGGCAGAACGGATAATGTCCACAAAGTGACGGATATTTTCCCTCACCTCTGCGTCCTTGTCGGCACCTTCCCACATACGGAATATGTCGTTCTCTTGTATGTCCCATACGCTACTTTTGGTGAGAGTCTTGAGCGTAAGTGCTTTTTTCCCAGTTTGTTGATCCATAATTTTATATATGCTTCATGTTTATGGCTGCAAAGATACGAAATTATTCTTAATTCTATGCAAACATTTCAAGGAAAAAAGTTAAGGATATGAGGCAGTTTCTTTTACTTGCCGACTTTTAATGGTTTAACTTTTTTTAGTTTTCACTTTTTGCTTTTTACGGAATATTCTGTTACTTTTGCAAACGATTCTCGGAGTTCTTTGCATCCGGAGAGTATAGACAAGAGTGTCTTATTGGGCTACTCCGGTTTACGCGGGACATCCACGCCGACGCCAAAGTATGGAGTTCATCTCTGTGACTGCGGCAAGTCCGGGTGGGAAGAGGATTCATAATTTAGGAAGGCGTTTACTTATAGCGCTTATTCATGACCGCTTGAAATCTGGCAGTTTCAAAGATTCAGTCATAGGAATGAGAGCAATAGTAGATGCTCATGGGGTGTATTATAAGCATTCCTGTATTCTTATGTTTTTACGCTTTTATTGTGTGTGCCATAATAAGATGCGTAGAATGTAGCGTGTATGGGGTGCAGTTAATATACATCGGCGTGGGTTCTGCGTTGCTCGTTCTTGACTGAATGGGCAAATGCCAGAGCCTCAAGCGGTGGGACGAGTAGCAAGTACGATCTCCACGCTTTTTTTATTTTATGCTTAAAATCTGAAAATGTTTTGTTTACGCTGACGCTTGGAGGTCGATAGGCATTTTTATTTTAACTCTAAAAAAGTTAGTTATGAACAAAAACAAAATTCTTATTGGTGTCATTGCACCATTGTTATTCACGTCATGTGCTTCCATTTTAAGTGGGTCACGGGCAAAAGTCACTGTTAAAAATGACGAAGTTATGACACCTGTCAATCTTACTTATGACGGTAAGACGGAAAGAAATGTCTTTCTCCCTTATGAAATAAAGATAAAACGAGGTTTCAAGCCTACCACGATCAAGGCTTCGTCCAAAGGATATGACAATGTGAATGTGAACGTGAAGAAGGTATTTAATGCTACGACCCTATGGAACCTCGCGTTGGGTGGCGTGTTAGGCGCAGGTGTTGATGCTGCTACTGGTGCAATGATGAAACCGGAATCAAAAGAGATCTATTTGCCGTTTGAGGTAAGCGGAAATAATAATGAACCGGTGGAAACGTATGTCACTACCACTCAGAAAAGCACTCAGGAGCGTGTCACGCGTGAAAAACCTGGTCAGACGACGTTGGAGAAAACTGTTATCCGTTGGTTCTTTGATTCCGATCCGCAAGGTGCACGCCTTATGTGGCGTGTGATATCAAGTGTGCCCGATGAAGTGAAAAACACCAACGAACTATATCTCGGCACTACTCCCTATGAAGAAACTCGCGGATTCAACATTGTTGGTCTTACGGAAAGTAATGCCCAAGATGTACAGATCGAAATAAAGCTGAAGCGTAAGGGATATTTGGACCAGACAAAGCGTTTCAATGTCCGTCAGGCAATAGACCAACAGGAGATAAGCGGTTTCTTTGACTTGGTGAAAGAATAGCACAAACTGATCAATACACCCTAAAGACATGAAGACATTATCCTATAAAATATTTGTACTGTCTGTGATGCTTGTCCTCTCGCATGGGGCGAAGGCACAGAAAGCTATCGTGTTACCGGTGGAGTATGCCAAGATAACGCTTCAGAGCTATCCGGAAGGAGCAAAGGTTTATCATAACGGCAAACTTATCTGTACGTCAACACCGGCTACAGTAGAGATTCCTTTTCGTGGCCTGATAGTTCCCGGTTCGAAGAAAGACTTGCAGCAGCGTATGAGGCGTTCCGCAGAGGCTAACAGTATGGAGCTTGTGTTTGTGCAAGACGGATATGCAAAAGTTGTGGAGACGATAACCCCTACAATAACGCAGGTTGGTAAAAACAAATATGATTTTGAATGGCCTAAGAGCGTTATAGGCGAGCTTCGGGAGAAACGGGTAAACACCCCAAAAGCAGATGTGACGGCACCTAAAAACGAGGAGAAGAAAAAGGTATCGCGTGAAAATGCCGGACAGACATCTCTTGAACGTACCATCATCCGCTGGTATTTTGAGTCAGATCCACCGGGCTCCCGTGTGTTCTGGCGCGTTATATCAAGTGTGCCAGCCGAGGTGAAGAACACTAACGAGACTTATCTTGGTACGACTCCTTATGAAGATACTCGCTCGTTTAACATCCAAGGACTTTCGTATGAAAATTCGCGCGATGTACAGATTGAGATTAAGTTGAGGCGTAAAGGTTTTATGGATCAGACAAAGCGTTTCAATGTTCGTCAGGCGATAGACCAACAGGAGATAAGTAGTTTCTTTGATTTGGTGAAAGTCGACGAGGAGGAATAATTGCAAAAATAGTAAAATTCCCTTGCCAAGCCTCCCTCTTCTGGGGAAATATCCATCATCTGGTGTTGTCCGTAGAAGGGGAAGGCTTGATGTGTGTCTGTGCCCGGCCCCTTCAAGACTTCTCGTAGTCTTTGGCTTCTTCATAATCGTTTGTTTTGTTTGTTGGTTTGATGTCTGAAGCCTGCCAGCCATGTGCGCGTCTTGGCTGCTCGGCTACTCAGGGCGTTTCCCTGATGTTGCAAAGGTACTGCATTTACGGATCGTGTGTTCCGTTTCGTTCCGTTTTGTTCCGCTTTCTTCCCTTTTCTTCCTTTTTCAGCTATGAAATTCCCATAAAAAAATGACCTCAGTCGATTTATTGCCTTCACAGGCGATAAGCCTTAAAAAGTGTTACTATGGTGTTTACGCTGGCTAAGTATCATACTTACGAGGTCTAGGTATCATGTTTACGAACCGCAAACAGCATCTTTGTCGTGGGGGGCGAATGAAGCTCCCCCTCATATCTAAGTCCCCCTATATAGGGGGACAGATATAAGAGGGGGGAAGGGCTTCAGAGGGGGGGTAGCCTACTTGTTGGCAAGGTATTGTTTTTACGAAAAATACCTGTTTCGTGAAGGAGGTTGAATATTCAGTAGGATACTGGTTTTGCTTTGTTAAATATTGTTATGTCGTAATTTTGAAGTGCTAAATAATATTTAAACTTTTGGTGCTTGTTACCATATATTTTGCTTTTTGACTATATTTGCCACTGCAAACCCAACGCCGATACCTTTGCTTTCGCAAGCAGGGTGGAAGAGGAGGGGGATGTGCTATATATAGAAAAAGACGTTTACTTGACGTTTTATCTGTGGCTTGTTAAACTTCGCAACCTTAACATTTCCGTCACATGGTAAAGCAATAGTAGATGTTCATGGGTGTGTTATATAAAGCCGCCAGTGTGTCCGTACGTAAAGTATGGGCGTATGTTTGGCTTATATACATATCGGCGTGGGCCTCTGCGTTGCTTATCCTTGACGGAATGGCAATGCGAAGGCCTGACAAGCGGGATAAGTGACAGGTGCAGTTCCCGCGCTCTTTTTTGTTATATGGCTTGAAAACAAATTTACAAAATAAGAACCGTCCGGTTCGGGAGCTGCGGACATATTTTTTAGTGTGTACAGCAATATGAAAGTAGCAAAATGCGTGTTTACAGTGATGATGGCCTGCGTGGCATTGTCTTCATCGGCACAAATCTCGAAAGAGCAGATGAAGGAACGACGTGAACTGACCAAAGTTTCCAAGTCGGAACTCAACACGAAAGCCACGAAAGCGGCTCGCAAGGAAGCAAAGATCCTGAAAAAGGATGGTTGGACGACTGCTCCAGGTGCATTGCCATTGGAGAAACAACTTGACAAGTCATATCTCATGCAAATGGAATATGACGAAGATATGTATCCCAAATATCTTATGGGCGAGGCTATGAGCATCGGTGAAAACTATGATGCGGCAAAGATGCAGGCTCTTGAACTGGCCAAGCAGAATTTGGCCGGACAGATACAGACGGAAATAACGGCACTGATTGAGAACACGGTGTCAAACAGACAGTTGGAAGCCGAGGAGGCTGCATCGGTGACGCAGAGTGTCATGACGGCCAAGAATCTTATTTCGCAAAGCATAGGACGCACGATAACCGTAGTGGAAGTCTATCGTACCAAAAACAATAAAAACAAGGAGGTGCTTGTACGCATAGCATATAACGGCACGATGGCTAAGGCGGCAGCGAAGAAGGCGGTGCGCGAACAGCTTGAAAACAAAGGCGAAGAACTGCATAAAAAACTTGACAAATTGCTCGGTTGGTAATTCTGTTGTCGAAGCATAAGCGGATAAGCGACATGAAACATACACTCTTATTTTTATCCATCATATTCACCATTCCCGTCTTCTCGCAGAAAATGAAGACGGTGGAGGGTGAATATACCTATCATGCACCTGAGAATGTCACGCTTGAAGAGGCGAAGCTAACGGCTCTCGATCGGGCTAAAATACAGGCTCTTGCAGATGAGTTCGGCACAATTGTATCGCAGACAAACTCTACACACATACAAAATGGCAACGGAAAATCCGACATTGATTTCCTGTCGATAGGCGGCAGCGAGGTGAAAGGCGAATGGATTGAGACAACGGGCGAGCCGCAATATCATATTTCGTATGATCAGGGAATGCTTGTTGTAAAAGTCAGCGTAAAGGGTAAGGCACGCGAGATTGTTTCTGCACAGATGGAAATTAAGACAAAAGTGTTGCGCAATGGCACGGAAGATAAGTTTGAAAGTGATGAATTTCATGACGGTGACGACCTTTATCTGTCGTTCATCTCCCCTGTTAGTGGCTATCTGGCCGTCTATCTTGTTGATGCCGAGCAGAAGGCTTTTTGTCTTTTGCCATACCAAAGCCAAGAGGATGGAATTTATAAGATAAAATCCAACAAACGTTATTTGTTCTTTAACAGGAAAGAGGCAGAGAAGGAACTCACTCATCTTGTTGATGAATACACTATGACCTGTTCAAAGGGGACGGAAAGAAACACAATCTATATTGTCTTCTCTCCCAACGCTTTTGCAAAGGCTTGCGATAATTCCGTGTCTGAAAGCCTTCCGCGTGAACTTGACTATGCTGATTTTCAGAGATGGATAATCAAACAGCGTAAGCACGATCAGAATATGATAACAAGAATATTTCCGATAACATTAAATAATAATTGAAAATCAAATCATAATAGTATGAAAAGAAAAACATTTATCATTGTCATTATTGCATTGCTGATGCAATTGCCTTCAATAGGGCAGAACGCGTTTATTATTAATGGAAGTTCTGAACTTGTACCTATGATAATGCCTGTATTTCGGGATGTTAGCTCAGGGAATATCCCTCAGTCTCCTGCACACGGAGTCAAGGGACTTTTTAACTTTATTGGCGAAAGTGCTATGTCATTCAATTATGGTGGCAAGCTTACATCTTCTATTGAACTTGAGGGGACGGCCGCAGATATGTCAGTTCCTGTGGGGGCAGTGTATCTTTATGTCGTAAATCCTCGAAATGTCAATATTAAAACTTGGAAACTGACAAAGTTGAAGGTAAAGAAAAAGACGAGGGTTTTTCCTTATGCTAAGATAGAATCATCATTTTCATATACTTCTGGAACTAAATCAAGTGTGAAAGAAATCGAATTGGTTGCAGAAAAAATTTCAGAAGATATATATGCCTTGAAACCTTCTACTGTTTTGGATAAGGGTGAATATGCGTTGTTCAAGTTGGAAGCAGGAGTGCCAGCTGAGGTTTATGATTTCAAAGTTGATCCCACATTGTCACCCTCTTTGAATGTTCCTTCTAATGATGATGTTCTTGCATCCATAGGTTCTATTGTTGGTGGTTCTGGCTCTTTTTCCGAACTTGCCCATGTTCCTGTTTCAGGAACTACTCCTAAGGCTATGCCAAAACCTGTCGTAACCGCTAATTCAGATGTTGATAATAATATTCCCCAGACCTCAAAGGTCAATGAAAATACATTTGCCATAATAATTGCCAACGAGAATTATCAGAACGAGACTGATGTACAGTTTGCCGTAAACGATGGTAATACCTTCAAAAAATATTGCATACAGACGCTTGGAATACCTTCTGAAAATGTGCATCTCAAGGAAAACGCTTCTCTAAACAACATTATAGCAGAGGTTGATTGGTTACAAAAGGTTTGTGCTGCATTTAATGGTGATGCTAAAATTATATTCTATTATGCCGGTCATGGTATTCCTGATGAGAGTAGTAAGGATGCATATTTACTTCCGGTGGACGGTGTAGGGTCAAATCCAAGTACCGGTTATAAGTTGTCTCAGCTTTATTCTGTTTTCGGAAAACTCAATGCACAGAACATTTCTGTATTCCTTGATGCCTGCTTTAGTGGTGCTCTCCGTGGCGAAGGTATGCTTGCATCGGCACGAGGTGTAGCCATAAAGTCAAAGGCAGCAACTCCTATGGGTAAGATGATCGTGTTCTCTGCGGCACAGGGCGACGAAACCGCATATCCCATTAAGGATAAAGGGCATGGACTTTTTACCTACTATCTTCTAAAGAAACTTCAGGACTCCAAAGGAGAATGTACCTACAATGAGCTTGGTACATACATTAAGGAACAGGTTTCACGTCGTTCAATCATTGTAAACAATAAGAGTCAGACCCCGAGTGTCAGCGCTTCGCAAGCTATAGCCAATACTTGGAAGAATATGAAGCTAAAGTAAGGTCTACTATATACCTTAACATATTGTACTTGAAAAATGAGCAGAAAGGGGAGTTTGCCTTATGGTTGACTCCCCTCGTTATTGAGTTGATTTCAGCTTTTATCAAATAACCCTAAAATTAATTTGGCATTTTGCCCACTTATTTGTACCTTTGCACGTCTTTTTTCGTTAGCCGATAAATCTTGTTCACTATTTGGCGTGTGGGATAATGGTACGGCTTACCTAAATTTAGGAAATGATATGATAACAAAAAACAATGTGATTTCTTTCTGTTGGCAACACATTCTTTTGCTTGTGTCGCTTATGATTATGACTTTTGGCGTTGCCGTTTGTGTACGGAGTATGCTTGGTTCAAGCGTAATAAGCGTGTTGCCGTATGTGTTTCAAGATGCTGGCAGATCCGGTTTCGTGCCTTCTCTTACTATTGGGCAATATACTTATATCATGAACTTCATATTAGTGTTTGGGCAGATCTGTGTGTTACGCCGTCAGTTTGAACCGATTCAGTTGTTTCAGATAATTATAGGTTTCTTGTTTGGTATGCTGTTGGATGTCAATATGGGGCTTACTTCGTGGCTCATGCCGGAACAGCTGTGGGCAAAAGCGATTACACAGTTTGTGGGTTGTACTGTTCTTGGGCTCGGTATAGCATTTGAAGTGAGATGCGGCTCTGTAACCATGCCGGGCGAAGGGCTTCCCGTGGCTATCAGCAGAGTTGCTGGTATAGAGTTCTCCAAAGCAAAGATTTGTGTGGACATCTCGTTGTGTGTCCTTGGAATAATAGCATGTTATGCCTTTTTTGGTGAGTGGCAGTGGCATATAATAGGTCTCGGTACGCTCTTCGCCATGCTCTATGTGGGTGTGGTAGTGAGAATAGTCAGCAAGCATTTAGGGTGGTTTGATCGTCTGCTTGGCGCACGTATTGGCTTCCGCCGCTATATCTACGGTCTGGCACGCTTTATATATAATAGGAAATAACGCATCCGATTATATGCCATCGTCCCTATTTCTTAATGGTCAATGTTGTTAAGTTGATTTCAGTTTTTGTCAAATAACTCTAAAATTAATTTGGCACTTTGCTCACTTATTTGTACCTTTGCAAACCAAAACTTAGATAAAAGGAATCATGGGAAAAGTAATATTGACGGGCGACCGTCCTACTGGAAAATTACACTTGGGCCACTATGTTGGCTCGTTGCGTCGTCGTGTGGAATTGCAGAATGCAGGCGATTACGACCGTATGTTTGTCTTTATGGCCGATGTGCAGGCGCTGACTGACAATGCTGATAATCCGGAGAAGATACGCAATAGCGTCACGCAGGTCGCTCTCGACTGGCTGGCGGCAGGATTGGATCCTGCAAAGTGTACGCTGTTTATACAGAGTCAGATTCCTGAACTGGCCGAATTGACTACCTATCTGATGAATCTCATTACCGTGAGTCGTGTGCAACGCAATCCGACGGTGAAGACTGAAATTAGAATGCGCAACTTCGAGGCAAACATCCCGTTGGGGTTCTTTTGCTATCCTGTGAGCCAGGCTGCCGACATCACGCTGTTTAAGTCGACCACGGTACCTGCAGGTGAGGATCAGGAGCCTATGTTGGAGGTAACGCGTGAGTTGGTGAACCGTTTCAATAACACATACGGTGAGGTGCTGGTTGAACCACAGATTATGCTGCCGGAGAACCTGACAGCCCGTCGTCTGCCGGGTACCGATGGTAAAGAGAAAATGTCGAAGTCGCTGGGCAACTGCATCTACCTTTCTGACTCTGCCGATGAGGTGTGGCAGAAAGTGCGCTCAATGTACACCGATCCACAGCACGTCAATCTGAATGATCCGGGACACGTGGAGGGAAATGCCGTATTTACTTATCTGGATGCTTTCTCCACGGATGAGGATTTTAGGAATTTCTGGCCGGAATATCAGAATCTGGATGAACTGAAGGATCACTATCGTCGTGGTGGTTTGGGCGATATGAAATGCAAGAAGTTCCTGAATGAGGTGATTAATCAGTTCTTGGAGCCGATGCGTCAGCGTCGTGCAGAGTTTGAAAAGGACATTCCTGAAATCTATAATATTCTGCGCAAGGGTACTGAACAGGCCCGCGAAGTAGGTGCACAAACCATGAGCGAAGTGCGCAAGGCGATGCAGATTGACTACTTCGGATAAGGACAAGTGAAATTATTGGGAAAGCAGGTCAGGTCTTAGACGCTTCGTGCGCTCTAAGGCCTGTTCTAATTCCCAATTCCTAATCTTGGCCTCATTGCCTGAAAGCAGTATGTCGGGCACCTTCCATCCCTTGTAGTCGGCTGGTCGGGTGTAGATGGGTGCGGCCAGCAGGTCATCCTGAAAGCAGTCGGAGAGAGCGCTTTGCTCGTCGCCGATGACACCCGGTACCACTCTGACAACGGCATCGGCAATCATGGCGGCTACCAGTTCACCGCCTGTCAGGACAAAGTCGCCTATGGAAATCTCACGTGTAATCAAGTGGTCTCTCACACGTTGGTCAATACCTTTGTAGTGGCCGGCCAGAATAATGAGGTTGCCTTTCAGGGATAGTTCGTTGGCTATATGCTGGTCGAAGCGTTCGCCATCGGGCGATGTAAAGATGACCTCGTCGTAGTCGCGTTCGGCTTTGAGGGCTGTGATGCAGCGGTCAATGGGCTCGCATTGCATGACCATGCCTGCCGATCCACCATAGGGATAGTCGTCCACTCGCCGCCATTTGTCGAGCGTGTAGTCGCGTAGGTTGTGTAATCGTATTTCGGCCAAGCCTTTCTTCTCGGCCCGTGCCAGTATGCTTTCGTGTACAAAGCCCTCAAGCATCTCGGGTAGTACGGTGATGATGTCTATTCGCATTGATGAAATTTATTGTTTTTTCGTTAGGCTGTAGCACTTAACGATTTGCAAATTTAGGATATTTTTTCTATACGCACAAATATTTTCCAACCTTTTTATTATAAATCTGTAGATTACTTCGGTCCGAACCTCTGTAGACGTTCGCCGGGCTTCATCTTGGCATAGTGACGCCACTCTGTGGCTTTGCCCTGCTTTAAGTAGTTCATATCGTGTTCATGAGCGTAGGCTTCCATTTCAAATGGGTTGAGCCAATAGGCTGCATTCTTCATTTTCCGGTTGAGTGGCAGGGCCCTCAAATAATACCAGCCATAGAGCAGGTAGAATAATAGCCATGAGTCGTGGGTCGACTGCGCTTGACGCAGGTGGATCATTTCGTGATTTTTCATGCGGCTGCCTTTCCGGTCGAAAGCCTTGACACCCTCGTCGTTAGAGGCAATGATATTGCCGAAAAAGGTCAATCCGGCATAAGCCCCACGCATCCAGAAGTTGTTGCGCAGGGTTGGCATATCTGTGATACGGCTGGGTCGTCGGGCACGCCAGATGAGAGGGAGGATTTTCAGCGGGTTGTCCATAATCGCAGGCAAAGGTAATGAAAAAAAACAAGATGATGTCTTGTTTTCTTTTTTTTTTCGTAACTTTGCCCGCAGAAACAAACCATCATATTTCTTATGGATGAGAAACTGAGAATAGGGCAGTTGCGCAAGGAACTGCATACTCATAATTATCGATACTACGTACTCAACCAGCCTACTATTGGCGACCAGGAGTTTGACCAAATGATGCATGAGTTGCAAGATTTGGAGGCTCGCCATCCCGAACTCTACGATGCCAATTCTCCTACCCAGCGTGTGGGTAGCGACTTGCAAAAGGAGTTCCGTCAGGTGCCCCATAAATATCCGATGCTCTCATTAGCTAATACCTATAACGAACAGGATATCCGCGAGTGGTATGAGAGTGTCCGCAAGGGTTTGGCGGGAGAAGATTTTGAGGTGTGTTGCGAGATGAAGTACGATGGATTGAGTATCTCGTTGACCTATGTCGACGGGCGTCTGATGCAGGCTGTTACTCGTGGTGACGGTGTGCAGGGCGATGATGTGACCCAAAATGTGAAGACAATCCGGGCTATCCCCTTGGTGCTCAGTGCTCCGGAAAATCCGGATTTTCCCGGCTATCCCCACGAATTTGAAATCCGTGGTGAGATATTGATGCCCTGGTCCTCGTTTGAACGTCTGAACCATGAGCGTGAGGCGGCAGGGGAACCGCTGTTTGCAAACCCTCGCAATGCTGCCAGTGGGACACTGAAGAGCCTCGATTCGCGTGTAGTGGCCGAACGACAGTTGGATGCCTATCTCTACTATTTGCAGGGTGAAGAGTTGCCTGCAGAGGGGCACTATGAGAATTTGAAGGTTGCTCGTTCGTGGGGTTTCAAGATTTCTGATGGCATACGTAAGGTAAAGACTGTAGACGAGGTCTTGCAGTTCATTGACTATTGGGATAGCGAGCGTAAGAATCTGCCTGTTGCTACGGATGGTATTGTCTTGAAGGTTAATTCCCTGCGTCAGCAGCGCTCATTAGGATATACAGCCAAGAGTCCCCGTTGGGCCATCGCTTATAAGTTTAAGGCTGAGCGGGTGTGTACACGTTTGCTGGAAGTGACTTATCAGGTGGGACGTACAGGAGCCGTTACGCCTGTGGCTAATATGGAACCGGTGCAGTTGGCCGGCACTACCGTGCGTCGCGCAACGTTGAATAATGAGGACTTTATCCGTTCTTTCGACCTCCATATCGGTGATGCTGTCTATGTGGAGAAAGGTGGAGAGATTATTCCTAAGATTGTGGGTGTTGACATTGATCAGCGCCCCATTATTGCTCAGCCTGTGCAGTTCATCAAACGCTGTCCGGAATGTGGTACGCCGTTGGTGCGTTACGAGGGAGAGGCTGCTTGGTATTGTCCCAACGATGCCGGTTGTCCGCCTCAGATCAAGGGGCGTATAGAGCACTTTATTGCCCGTAAGGCCATGAATATAGATTCGTTGGGACCTGAGACGGTTGATGAATATTATCGTCGCAGACTGATTCACAACGTAGCCGATCTCTATGACATTGAAGTCCAGCAGATCAATGGTGATGGTTCGCGCACCAAATCGGCTCAGCGTATTGTCAGTGGTATTCAGAATTCTAAGTCAGTGCCCTTTGAACGTGTGGTTTTTGCTTTGGGTATTCGCTTTGTGGGAGAGACGTCAGCCCGTCTGTTGGCTCGTCATTTCAAGACGATGGATGCGCTGATGCAAGCAGGTCTGGAGGAACTGCAGGAGGTGGAAGGTATCGGTGAGGTGATGGCAAAGAGTATTATCGGTTATTTTCACGATGATGAGAACCTGCGTATCGTAGAGCGTCTGCGTAACTATGGATTGCAGTTTTCTCTCACTCAGGAACAGACTGCTGCCACCGGCAACAAGTTGGCAGGATTGTCCATTGTCATTAGCGGTGTATTTCAGTATCACTCGCGCGATGAATATAAGTTGCTTATTGAACAGAATGGTGGTAAGAACGTAGGTAGTATCAGCGGGAAGACCTCTTTCATTCTGGGAGGAGAGAATATGGGACCCTCAAAACTTGAGAAGGCTCAGAAGTTAGGAATCAAAATAGTAGATGAGGAGGAGTTTCTCCAGATGATAAAATGAAGATCGTTGTTTCGCAGGAGATTGTGAATGTGTGTCCGAATTTCGTGGGAGCCTGTGTTGAAGCACAAGTTGTCAACAGCGGACATTGTGAGGCTTTGTGGGCCGAGATTTATCGCCTGGAAAAACAGTTCCGTGCCGAACTGACCACTGAGTCGCTTAAAGAACTTCCGTCTATTGCTGCCACGCGGCTTGTCTATAAGGCTTGTGGTAAGGATCCCTCGCGTTACAGGCCTGCTTCCGAGCAGCTCATTCGGCGTGTGCTTCAGGGAAAGGAACTCTATCAAATCGATACTCTTGTCGATTTGGTAAATCTGGCTTCCATTGCCTACGGGTATAGTATCGGTGGCTTTGATGCCGATAAGTTCGTGGGTGACACCCTTACGTTAGGTATTGGGCGTGAGGGAGAGCCATACGAAGGTATCGGTCGCGGACCGCTCAACATTGCCGGACTACCTGTCTATCGTGATGCTGTCGGTGGGGTAGGCACGCCAACCAGTGACCATGAACGTACTAAGATGACACTTGGCACTACTCATCTCGTGGTGTTGGTTAATGGGTATGACGGCAACGAACAGCGCGTCAGCGAAAATGCTCTCTATCTGCAAAGACTTATAGAGCAGTATGCTTCAGGCGTCGACTGCTCTGTCACGCTCTATCGGTAAGGCTGTTTTTCAGAAACTCAGTGCTGCCACGTAGCGTATGCCCCAGCGTGGACTGTCGGGTAAGTTTCTGTAACTCAGACGTCGCACGTATTCTACACGGAAAAATTGGAAGATGTTGTGCACACCCACTACCACTTCCGTATAGGGTTTGTTTGTCATCAGATAGCAATTTTCAGGGAAATACATTAGCCTTGTGCTGCCTGCATTCTCGGGCAGGTAAGGATTGTTCTTGTCTGACAGAGAGCCCCACATCATTCTGATACCCAGATACTCGCGCCAATGGAGGTGCTTGACTATGGGTACACGATTGAATAACTTACCGTTCATGTCCCAAGACATCATCAGCGACACATATTTGTCGTTGATGAATTCCATTGGTCTGATCAGATTGAATGTCTCCGGAGCAATGATATACGATTGGTTGGCAGCGGGATGTATAAGTAGTGGGTAGGGTACTTGGTTCCACTGTTTGCCACCCTTCAGATGAACATCCATCTTACCCCAGCTACTCAGCCAAAAGCGTTTGAACAGGTGGGCCTCGGTGAAATGGTAGTCGTAGCTGCCGCCCAGTACGCCTTTCATTCCCATCGTGTAGCTGATGCTGATAACGGGTGCGTCAAGATTTATGACGCGGCGGCGTAGCTTATTGTTGATATAGGTTTCACCGGGCGCATAGCGTAGCGAGACACCAAGCTCCGTGGTGCGCAGCCGTTCTCCGTTACCCGTCTTGCATTGCATATCCGGAGTCATTGGCTTCATGTTGAGCGTGCGGAACGACATGGCACCGCAGGCCTCGTTTTCCTCGGCTTTGCCAAAGAGGGTTGTCTTCAGTCCCCAGTTTGTTTCATACTCGAAAGTCAGTTTCTGACGATTATATAGCATCATCTTGTCTGTCTTAGTCCACTTCAGTGCTACGAATACATTATCCTTATCGACATCCATGAAACGGTCGCTGGGCGAACAGACATCGTAGGTGCTCTGAAGGGTCAGCGTGCGCCTTGGGAACTCATGGGGCAGATAGTCTTTGGCATTTAGCGAATAGGTGCCCTCGATATTATAATAGTTCTTCTTGCTGCTCCAGCCGTGAGCGTAGTAGCCGGAGAGGAAGAAGTGGCTATTTAGGTTGGCTGTCGTTTTGGCACTCAGTCGGCTGCGCCATCCATCCACGTAGTTGCGACTCAGGAATGTGTTCACCGGACAAATATCCAGATAGTTAGGGTCGCCTGTTTCCAAGGAGTTCTCGAAGAGTGTCTTCAATCCGAAAATGACATACTTCATCCCTTTGGTGTTGGTGATGTTGTTGATGAAGGCACTCATTTTGCTTTCGCTTCTGGTCAGTTCAACCTGACGGTATTTGTTCCAGAACTTCTCATCGCGCATCTCTGCATTGGCTTCCACTATCTGGTTGCTGCGGTTGTGGAAAAGCTTTTCGGGCAGTGGGGCGAAGGCGTAATCGGACATACGGGTGGTGCGGGTCACAAGTACACTCTGTGAGAAATTGAACAGGCTCAGTTCTGTCACCATGTCGTCGATGGTCTGCACCCATTGGCCGTCGGATAGTTGCTCAAACTCCTGTGTCACCTGC
Source organism: uncultured Prevotella sp. (assembly GCA_947174835.1). Taxonomy (GTDB): domain Bacteria; phylum Bacteroidota; class Bacteroidia; order Bacteroidales; family Bacteroidaceae; genus Prevotella. Next base: position 23,971 of record CAMWKM010000008.1, on the reverse strand, counting down.
ATACTCTCAACAAAATTCACATTGCTTTGCTTAGGGATTGTCAGTTGGGCGCGGCGGATGTGCAATGTCGAGTCGTCGAGTATATACAGGTCGCCCCGAAAGCCCATGTCCTGCATATTGTTGGGGAGGAAGTTCAGATGAATGCAGCGTTCGTTGCCCACCATCAGTGTGTCTTCTATGTAGAAACGATAGAAATTGATGCCTTCATTCGACATGGGCGAGATAAAAGGGCGCTGCAGCAGCCGGATGCGGTCTTCGTAGAGGTCTACATCGGTAAAAACATCCTTGACCACCGTATTGATGATGTCGCCGGTTTGAAAGAAATCGTTGATGCCTTTAGAGGTCTGACCTGTGACGATGGTCTTCTCTGATTTGGGAACCTTGCGGTAGATTTTCCGTGATACAGTCTCATCGACACTGATGGGCAGAATGAGCTTACCCGTATAGTTGCTGGTTTCTACTTGCTCAACCAGCCAAGGTGTCTTGCTGAATGGAGGGTGCTCCATTTGTTCCGGCTTCAGGTCGTTCAGGGCAAGAGTCAGTTTCTCGTATTTGTAGTATTCGAAGAAATCGTTGTTGCGCAGATTGTTCACCTTCTTGGCCGCCACCACGCGTCGCATCAGTTCGACTGCAGGGTTGTTTTTTCGACTGTAGCGGTTGCGTTTTGAACGTACTTTTACCTCCTGTAATTGCTTGGAGTCGGGTTTCAGTTTGATATTCAGTTTGTGTCTGGTCTTGCTGTTTATCTGGACAGTGTGCGACTTGTAGCCCACTGCACTGTAGGTCAGGTTCCATCCCTCGTGACGGTTAATGGTGTAATGGCCGTGGCTATCGCTGACAACTGCCACGTTATGCCCTTTGTAAACCACACTGGCAAAGGGTATGGAATCTCCCGTGGCATCGTCGATGACGTAGCCTGTAATCTGCTGTGCCCATGCGGCCAGTGTCAGACAGAGGAGGAGCGATATGGCCAATACTCGTTTCATGTATATTCTTGCTAATCGGCTGCAAAGTTACTGCTTTTTTCGCCAACCGCCAAAAATCGTCCTCTCGCAACCTGTGAAAATCTATCAACAAAACTACCTCCGAGTCTTAAAAAATGTAAATAACTCGTTCATGCAGGGCATCCGCGAAACTTACCCTTCGCAAACGCCTCAGACGCTCTGCGAAGAGTGGGAATGTTGCTTTGCTGCATTGCTGCATTGCTGCATTAAGCATTTTGACCTTATGCACGAAATGATGAGATAAGAAAGTATATTATTATATATATTATAATATATATAATAATATAAATATAATATATATATTCTTTCGCATCTGCATATCGAAAATCCTTAATGCAGCAATGCAACAATGCAACAATGCAGCAAAAGTGACAAATCACTATTTATATACTCTGCAAAAAATCTACACTAATGTTTTGTAATGTCGCGAAAAAGTTGTACCTTTGTCGGGGAATTAGAAAAAACAAAATGGCTCAATGAAATACTTCGTATTATACTTCGTCTTGGCAATGTTTTCTGTCGGCGTGCAGGCCCAGTCGTGGACTGCCGATAACGGAAACGGAACCTATACGAATCCGCTGTTCTACGATGAGTTTTCCGACCCTGATGTTCTGAGGGTGGGCAACGACTATTATATGGCCGGCACCACGATGCATTCCGTGCCGGGACTGGTAATCCTGCATTCGAAGGACCTCGTGAACTGGGAGAATGTTGCCTATTGCTTCGACCGCTTCGACTTCGACGACCCGGCCTTCTCGCTCAGCGGCCCTTCGGGAAAGAATCGTGGCGAGATCTATGGTGAGGGTATCTGGGCACCGGCCATACGCTATGCCAACGGACAGTTCTATGTCTTCTCGAATGTTAATGGCAAGGGCCTCCAGTGCTATACCGCAAAAGATATTCGCGGGCCTTGGGAACATCACAATATGAAGGGTAGAATCTACGATTTAAGCGTGCTTTTCGACGACGATGGTAAAATCTATGCCATTCACGGCTATGGCGAGGTGCACTGCACGGAACTGAAGCCCGACATGAGCGGTCCCATCGAGGAAACCGATCGCGTGATTATTCCTAACGGATCGGCTGTAGGCGAGGGGCATCATATATATAAAATCAATGGGATGTACTATCTGATTTCCACTGACTATAGGCCTAATGGTCGCACACTCTGTTCACGTTCCAAGAGCATCTGGGGGCCTTATGAAACGTGTGTCATCACAGCCGATGAGACTTTCGGCTACTATCCGGCTCCCATTACTCAGTGGCAAGGCCGCATTGTGCCCGACGGCTCGAAGTTCAAGATTCCGCAGGCTGACGTCAATGCAACAGCCTGTACGAATATTCATCAAGGCGGTATCGTCGAGGACCGGAACGGGCAATGGTGGGCATTGCTGATGATGGACTTCCATTCTATAGGACGTACCACAACGCTGGCTCCCGTTACATGGAAAGACGGTTGGCCCTTTGTGGGACTGGAAGGCAACTTGGGACGTGCGCCTCGCACATGGTTTAAGCCTGATGTCCAGATCGGGGAGAAACTCGGTGGCAGTGAATTGGCGAAACCGTATGCTCCGTATGTCCGTTCGGAAAACTTTGATGGTAAGCAATTGGGGCGTATTTGGCAGTGGAACCACAATCCTGACGACAAGATGTGGAGCCTCAAAGGGGGAAAACTGCGTTTGCAGACCATGCCTGCCGACCAGTTGATGTGGGCTCGTAACTCGCTCACTCAGCGTGTTATAGGCCCTTCGTCGGTAACGACAGTGGAATTGCTGGTAAAAGGGATGAAGGATGGCGATGTGGCCGGATTGGGCAATATCAATGTTCCTTGTTCGTGGATTGGCGTTGTGAAACAAGGAACGGATTTGACTTTGCGCTGGTTCTGGCAGGCTGACAATGATACTATTGATGTCGCCCTTTCCCAACACCCGATGCCGATTACCCGAATCTGGTTGCGCATGATGGGCGATTTCGACAACAATCAGGCCCAGTATGCCTATTCTACTGACGGTGAGAACTTTCTGCCCTTGGGGCGTGTGATGCCGCTGTCATATCAGTTGACGACCTTTCAGGGCTCGCGCCATGCTCTCTTTGCTTTTAATAAAGATGGAAAGAAGGGTGGCTATGCCGAGTTCGACAACTTTACCGTCGAGGAACCTATGGCAGACCGCAGCAGGAACATACCTTACGGAAAAACTTTCCGTATCATCAATCTGGCTACAGGACGCCCCATGTATGCCATGCCTCATGGACTGATGTATGATACAGGCGATAAGAATAACACAAAGGAAACCCATTTCCGCTTGATAGACAAGGGAATGGGGCAGGTAGCGTTGCAGTGTGAGGATGGCCGTTACGTGTGGGTGTCCGGACTCGGACTTCCCGGTGACGTGCGTTTGACTACTGACGAATCGAAGGCAGAAGTGTTCCTCTGGCAAGATTATCTGGCAGGTGAGTTCATGCTCATGTCAATGCGTACACATCTTTATATAGGCAAGAGCCCCCTGACAGGCAGTCCCTACTCAATGGACTTTAAGGGAGCCGACCCTGCCAGAAGAAATGGTGCAGTAATGCGCTGGGAGGAGGTGAAGTAGGATGGTATCGGTAGAAGGACTCAAAGTGGAGTTTGGGGTGAAACCCCTGTTCAGCGATGCCACTTTCGTGATAAACGCTAAAGACCGTATTGCGTTGGTCGGTAAGAATGGTGCCGGTAAATCGACGATGCTGAAGATTCTCTGTGGAATGGAGCAACCTACGGAAGGAACTGTTAGTGTGGCTACTGACACGACCATCGGCTATCTGCCACAGGTGATGATCTTGCAGGACGACACCACCGTGCGGCAGGAGGCACAGAAGGCCTTTGCTGATATTCAGAATATGGCCGACCGTATCCGGCGGATGGAACGCCAACTGAATGAACGTACCGACTACGATAGCGATGACTATATGGCACTGGTGGAGAGCTTTACCGCAGAACACGAACGCTACCAGATGTTAGGGGCCGAAGGCTATGAGGCAGAAATAGAGCGCACGTTGACTGGACTCGGCTTTGAACGAACAGATTTCGATCGTCCCACGAGCGAATTTTCAGGCGGCTGGCGAATGCGTATCGAACTGGCAAAGATTCTGCTTCGTAGGCCGGATGTGCTGTTGCTTGACGAGCCGACTAACCATCTTGATATTGAATCAATCCAATGGCTTGAGCAGTTGTTGGCCGTATGGAGCGGGGCTGTGGTGCTGGTCAGCCATGACCGTGCTTTCATCAATAATGTGTCCAACCGCACGCTGGAAATCTCGTGTGGCCGCGTCGTTGACTATCGGGTGAAATACGATGAGTTTGTGGTGCTACGCAAGGAACGCCGTGAACAGCAGTTGCGGGCTTACGAAAATCAGCAGAAGGAAATGGCTGATATTCGTGACTTTGTGGAGCGTTTCCGTTATAAGCCCACTAAGGCCGTACAGGTGCAACAGCGTCTTCGCCAACTGGAGAAGATGGTGCCTGTTGAAGTTGATGAGGTCGACAATTCGGCCATGCATCTGAAATTCCCACCTTGTCTGCGCTCCGGAGACTATCCTGTGATTTGCGATGAGGTGAAGAAAGCGTATGCCCATCTTGTTTTCGACCATGTAAACCTGACTATCAAGCGAGGGGAAAAAGTGGCTTTCGTAGGTAAAAACGGTGAAGGCAAGTCGACGCTCGTGAAATGTATGATGGGTGAGATTCCTTTTGAGGGAAAACTGAAAATTGGCCACAACGTGCAGATAGGTTACTTTGCCCAGAATCAGGCTCAGATGCTGGATGAGTCGCTGACGGTATTCGAGACCATTGACCGCGTAGCCAGAGGCGAAATGCGCCTGCGCATCAACGACATTCTGGGTGCTTTCATGTTTGGTGGCGAAGCCTCGGAGAAACGTGTGAAGGTGCTCAGTGGTGGTGAGCGTAGCCGACTGGCCATGATTCGGCTGTTGCTTGAGCCGGTCAATTTGTTGGTGCTCGACGAGCCGACCAACCATCTTGATATGCCATCTAAGGATGTGTTGAAGGAGGCTATCAGGGCTTTCGATGGTACTGCTATCATTGTCAGCCATGACCGTGAGTTTCTCGATGGTCTCGTGACAAAGGTTTTTGAGTTTGGCGGAGGTAAGGTGCGCGAACATATTGGTGGAATCTATGATTATCTGCAGGCGAAACATATCTCGCAGTTGAGTGAGTTGGAAAGAACAGAGAGAGTTGAACAAACAATATCTGCCACTCAACTTGATCAATATGGTCAATCTAATCAGACCAATTATGCAGAACGAAAGGAACAACAGAAAAGGCAGAAACGAGCCGAGAAAGCCATAGAGGAGAGCGAGAAGAGAATTTCCAGAATGGAACAGCGGTTGAAAGAACTGGATAGCCTGCTTTGCGACCCCGTGAATGCCTCAGACATGACATTGGTTTCTGAATATACTGATATCAAACGGCAGTTGGATGAAGAGGTGGAACGCTGGGAGCAATTGTCGGAAGAAGCGGAGAAATTGAAAAATGTTTAAATAATAAAAATATGCAACTAATTAAAATTTTTGGATTTATGACATTGATGTCAATGTCTCTGGTCGCTTCGGCTCAGGAACCGCTGCGATCGGGTATCAATCTTGGAGATATGGATGCTTCCGTATGTCCGGGTAATGATTTCTATGAGTATGCTTGTGGTGGATGGATGAAGCAAAATCCGTTGCCCGCTGCTTATTCGCGTTATGGTTCGTTTGATCGCCTGGCTGAAGACAACAACAAGCGTATCAACGGCATTCTGTCGGAACTGCTGAACAATAAATATGAGATGGGAACCACGGAGCAAAAACTCTCCGATCTCTATAAATTGGCTATGGACTCTGTTCGCCGTGAGAAGGAAGGCGTCAGCCCTGTGATGCCTCTCATCAAGCAGCTAGAGGCAGCCAAGACTATCGACCAGCTTTTTGCTGTCCAGCTGGAGATGGCAAAGTATGGAGATTCTGAGTTCTACCGTGCCGGTATGGGTGCTGACGAGAAGAATGCTACGCAGAATATACTGAATGTGAGTCAGGGCGGTCTGACACTCGGCATGAAGGACTATTATCTCGAAAACGATCCTGCTACGATCAAGATTCGTGAAGAGTACAAGAAACATATTGTTAAGATGTTCCAGCTTTTTGGTTTCAGTAAGAGCGTGGCAACGAAAAAAATGCAGAATGTTTTTGGGTTGGAACTCGCACTGGCTAAGATTTCAAAGAGTAGAACCGAGTTGCGCGATCCTCAGGCCAACTACAATAAGATGACGCTGGCGGAATTTAATCAGAAATATCCCAACCTGAAACTTGAGGCGGTGATGAACGCTCAGGGATTGCAGAGCAAGTATATGCAGGAACTGATTGTTGGACAGCCCGCATTCATGGAAGGTGTCAATCAACTGCTGGGTACGATGAAACCGGCTGTTTATCGCGATGTGATGGAGTGGGGTGTTATAAACGGCTCTACAGGCTATTTGAATGACGAGGTGCGTGAAGCTAATTTTGAGTTCTTCGGTAAGGTAATGTCCGGGCGTCAGCAGGATCATCCCAGTTGGCGTCGTGCTACCAATCAGGTGGAGCGTTTCATGGGACAAGCTCTTGGTAAGATGTATGTGGAACGTTACTTCCCGGCAGCAGCCAAAGAGCGTATGATTCGTCTGGTGAAGAACCTTCAGATTGCACTGGGTGAGCGTATTGCCGCTCAGGATTGGATGACCGATTCCACTAAGGTGAACGCTTTGTTGAAGCTAAATACGTTCTATGTGAAGGTTGGCTATCCCGACAAATGGATTGATATGACAAAACTCACTATCGACCCGTCAAAGTCTTATTATGAGAATGCAAAAGCTTGCAGTAAGTTTTGGAACGACTATTATATTGACCATACCGCTGGTAAACCTGTAGACAATGAAGACTGGTATATGACACCACAGACGGTGAATGCCTACTATAACCCCACTACCAACGAGATTTGTTTCCCCGCAGGTATCTTGCAGGTGCCGTTCTTCGATATGACAGCTGACGATGCTTTTAACTATGGTGCTATAGGTGTGGTAATCGGTCACGAGATGACACACGGTTTCGACGATCAGGGACGCCAGTATGATAAGGATGGCAATATGCACGACTGGTGGGCTGCTTCTGATGGAACGCTGTTTAAGGAACGTACAGACAAGTATGCGGATTTCTTTTCAGCTATCAAGGTGTTGCCTGATCTGAATGCTAATGGACGTCTGACGCTGGGCGAGAATCTGGCTGACCACGGAGGCTTGCAGGTGGCTTACGCAGCCTTCAAGAATGCTACGAAGAATAATCCGCTGCCCGATATTGACGGTCTGACGGCTGATCAGCGTTTCTTTTTAGCTTATGCCGGTGTCTGGGCTGGCAATATCACAGAGGCTGAGATTCGCAATCGCACGAAGAGTGATCCTCACTCTTTGGGTCGCTGGCGTGTCAATGGTGCCCTGCCCCACATTGATGCCTGGTATGAGGCTTTCGGTGTAAAACCTGGTGATAAGATGTACATCCCCAAAGAGCAGCGTTTGCCGCTCTGGTAGTTTTAGTAAACTTTTCTTCTGATAATTTGCAAATGTCGTTAATCTTTCGTAACTTTGCACATGATTTTAGCTAAGAAACCTAATCGAGATGAGCGAAAGTAATACTTTACATCCTGATCAGAAGAATATGGAAATTAGCCTGCGGCATGAGGAGATTCAAGCAAAACCTCAAGCTCAGATGAAAATGCAGGCTCAGTATGCTGTAGGCGTGGCTTGTTCTAAGTGTGGAACACTGAATGACGCTGACGCCAAATTTTGCGCATCGTGTGGCGCATCGTTGGTACAACAGGATTGCCCTAATTGTGGCAATCCTGTTGACGGTGATGCGGATTTCTGCGAGATGTGTCATCATTATATTCGCCGTGATGTGTGTTCGTTTTGTGGTGCTCATATCAGCGAACAGGATACCTTCTGCCCTGAATGTGGTTCACCTCGGGAAGGTATTGTGTGCCCTATCTGCCATACGAAGAACGATTTCTCGTTTTGTAAGCAGTGTGGACAGCCTCTTACAGAAGATGCAAGGTCTCTGCAGCGTCAGATGCAGTTGATGCCAGAATATCAAGAACTGCGTGCTCTTGCCAAGGAATGTGATGATCTGCAGATGCAGCTTCCTTATAGTTCGGAACAGGAACAGCAACGCGATGAGGAGTCACAGCGTCTCAGGGAACGTATCCTGACGCTGCTGGCGGAAGATGAGGGGGTAAAAAACTTCATGGTCCCTGCTCCTGCGCACAAACGCTGTTCATTGGAAGAATTGAATGTCCGCAAACAACGTAAGATGGAGCAGTTTGCACAGTTGCTCGACAGCCTGTCGGTGCCGCCTATGCCGTCACCGGTAAAGGCTCGTAACTATGTGATGGCTCAGAAACCTGCTGGTGTGCGTCTGGCTTGGATGTGTAACTATAAGAATGCTTTACACTCCAGCCCCTGCGGCTGTGCTAAGCCACACATGGGAGGTAAGTGGGTTGTGTTAGGACATCATTCTAATCAAGAAATAAAAGACGATAAGTAATGGCAGATATTGATTACGAGAAGACCCATGTGTTAGGACGTGGAGGCGCAATGAATGATGCCATTGCTAACGTGGATATTGAGCGTACGTTGCCCAATACGACGCTTGATACATCGCCGCTGATGGTCGATCTGCCGATTTCGGCACTTGAGCGTACATTGAAGCCGGAGGGAGTTCCCGATCAGATGAATGCTGTGAGTAATACAAAGCAGCGGATATTTAACCTGAAGGGAGATGAATATATTGAGAAGGCTTGCTTGAGTGACAACTCCGGTGAAGGTCAGGTGTTCTTGGTTGAGCATGATGGAAAAGAGTTTGTGTTGAAAATCTATTACCCAAACTTCGATGTCAACAAGAAACTGATGCAGGTTGTCAAGTCGTTCGACTTTGAGTTGGTCGTTAAAGTCTTCGACTATGGACGCACATACGTGGAAGGTGTCAGTCGTTTCTATGAGTTGATGGAGTACCTGCGTGGTGGAACTCTGAAAGACTTGAACTTGAACGGTGACTTCAATCGTTTCCGCCGACTGGCCCTGCAGGCAGCAGGTGCTTTGGCCTATTGTCATCGGAACCACTTGCTTCATAAGGATGTAAAACCTACCAACTATTTCTTTCGCGACAAAGAGCAAACACAATTGGTACTGGGCGACTTCGGTATATCTGCCATTCAGGAAGACGAGGGTGATTCATTTCGCACCACTCAGGCCAGAACGCCAATCTATGCTGCTCCAGAGATGTACTCTGATGTCATTGACGGTGTGGTAGAGATAACTTATGCTGCCGATTTCTATTCGTTGGGCATCGCACTTTTTGTCCTTTGGCTGGGTGAGAACCCAATGAGTTCTAACGAGCGCACGATGATGCGCCAGAAGAATGAGGGCAAGTTGCCCCGTGTGGTGGAACTCCCTGAACAGGTGAAGCGTTTGGTGCTGGGATTGACTTCTGTGAATCTGCAGAACCGTTGGGGCTTTGATGAAGTGGAGCGTTGGTTTAAGGGCGAAGATGTCGAGGTGGATATCTCGTCGCCATTCCTGCGTTATAAGAGTTTTATTGTCGATCCGGAGCGTAACTTAGTTGCTGCAAATTTGCACGAATTGGTTCCGATGCTGCAGAGTAATCGGCAATTGGCAATGAACTATCTCTATAATGGGCGTATTGCACAATGGTTGGAATCAAGTGGAAATATCAAGCTTGCTACCATAGTTCGGGATTTGGTTATCAACCGCTATCCGGCAGACCAGAAGGCTGGTCTGATTGCTGCTTGTTATGCGATGGAGCCTTCTTTGCCTTATACCGATGTGCAAGGAGTGGAATGTGATGATGAACATGCAGTATCGTTGTCGTTGCTCAGTTATCTTGAGAAGTATGCCATTATACTGAAGAATCCTAACGATTCTCTTTTCCTGTGGCTGGAATGCCGGCTGAAATGTGATGTAGCCCGGTTGCGTTCCTATTTCACAGAAGGTAAGGACTGTCGCCTGGGAGTGCTGAGAATGGTCTATGAGATTGATTATGATGTACCTTTCCTTTCGCGCTATCCTTCATCATCACTGACAGAGATCGTCCATTCTTATGGCTATTGTCAGGTAAGTGAGGACGACTGGAGAGCTCTTTGTGATGGACGTCTGCTGTCGTGGATGTATGCCCATGAGGATTTGATGGCTTGTGAGGCTCTGCGCATCATGACACACGGTCAGACACCATCCCGTTTGTTGGGCTATAAGGTGCTTTATAATGTTGACCGTTCTGCGGCTTATGACTTGCAGGAAGCCATCACACCGGAGAGTATCGGACAGCAGTTAGTTGTTGAATTGCTTCAAGAGCAGAACTCTTCACCACAGGAGCTGGCTGAGCACATGAAGGACTATACTGAAATTGACGGACGCTTCTTCTATTATGCTCAGTTGCATGGGTGGACAGAAGTGATGGCTATGGCTCAGCAGTGCTTCGACCTTAAGTCGGAAGAAAATCGTGAACGATTGGGAGCCTATGACTTACACACAGCACTCTATCGTTTTGCCTGTATTTTAGGCGTTACACCATCCTATAAGTTGTCCGATGGTGTATTACTTACTAATGGGCGTGAATTGGAGTCAGATAACATAGCATCGATCAAGACAGATATGCGCAAAGGTGCCTTCTCGCAGTGGTTGGCTGTTTTCTATCATGAAAATCCTTCGCGCGATTTCAGCGAAAAATATAGCTATGAGAGGGAACTGGAGCGGTGGATTCTGGCTCTTGGAGATATAGATCCGCAGCAAGTCTACTACAAGCGTTACATGAAGGCTTGTGAGGATACGAAGGAACGTGTAGCGGAAGTGCGCCGTATGTGGAGTAAAACAACCTCTATGGAGCGCATCTGGAAGAACATTTTCCTTGCTCTCTCGGTTGTTTGGATTGTGCTGGTGCTGATATTTGGATTGGACGACCGTAGTTATCTGTTTCACAATTATATCAAAACCATCATTCTGCCTTTGGGCGGAATGACGGGGCTTATTGTGGCTGTGCGGGCTTACTTCAAGGGCTATGGTGCCATGATTTCAATGATTTTCGGTGCTTTAGGTGTGGCATCAGCTTTTATTCCGTACAATATCTTGAAATATGTGGATACGAATATTCCAAGTCTGTTCCATTTGGTCGTGGCAGTCTTGACTGTTGCCTATGTTGCTATAGCCCTGCTGACAGACTTCAGTAAGGATCGGCATACGGATATGGAGTTCGTTGACAATGTGCTGAGCAATCAGGATGTGCGCTCAACATTGTTGGATCCCCTCTATTATACATTTAAGACGCGTTCTCATCGTTATAAAGCATCCAACTTTGGACAACTTGATGAGGTGGCTGATCAGACCCATTCAATATCGGGTGAGGTGGTCATTCATTATGTCCTCTGGACACTCACCGTCATTGTCCTTCTGCTGGAACTCTTCCTGCTCAACCGAAATTGATAGGATAGCAGTTGTTGAAGCAGGCTAACTTTGAGACCAAAACTATTCAAGAATAAGGAAACGTAGAATGATTTGCGAACAGTGTCATAAGGAAAACAGAAGCAGCGCGAAGTTCTGTAAGTGGTGTGGACAGCCAATGGTGTCCCAGTTCGTGCTCGACAAACTGATTGGACTCAACGATGTGAAAGCTCTGTTGAAGACAATTGTCGATACCTATGCCTATCTGCGATCACGTAAGGATATTGCTGCTGTCCGTCTTTCCGTTAATGCTATTATCATTGGTGAGACTGGTACGGGTAAGACGGCCTTGGCAGAGATTATTCGCGATTATTTCTTCCAGCATAAGATCATCGAGAAGCCTAAATTGACAATGGTTGATGCCGTCGACTATCAGCGGTTTGTTGACAGATGGGACGACAATATTAAAAAAGCTCGTAACGGCATTCTCTTTTTCGATAACGTACAGAAACTGCTGTCCGACAAATCTTCCGATCAGGTTAATCCGCTTGATAAACTGTTTGTCGAAATGGACAAGTGGGATAATAATCCCATTGTTATCATGGCTGGTTTGCCTAAAGGTCTTGATGACTTTTTGGAGAACAATCCGGCAGTGAAGAATCGTTTTAAGTATATCTTCCGTCTACCGGTGCCTGGCTATCAGGAACTGTGCGATATTGTCAAACAGAAATTGAGCCGTAAGTACGGTTTGTCGAACTTCTCACCGGAGGCAGAAGATCAGTTGGCACGTTATTTTAAGTACCAGATTAAGATTAAAGACGAGACCTTCGGCAATGCCCATTTGGCAATGAAGACGGCTGAAGACATCTTCACCTTATTTATTAGTCGTGGTTCGGCAGAGACACGCGTGGAGCGTGAGGACATAAAAGGTTATGTGCCCGAGGAGCGTTCCTTGGATGATATCTTTGGCGATCTGGATACCTTTATCGGTATGAATGAGGTCAAACAAACTGTGCGTGAGATGGCCTATTCGGTGCAGAATAGCTTGCAGCGTCGGGAACGAGGATTTGGCGAGGCACGGAAGATGTCGATGCATACGGTGCTGACGGGTAATCCAGGTACAGGAAAGACCACTATTGCGCGTAAGTTGGGTGAGATTCTTGCTGCTATCGGCTATTTGGATTCCGGCCATGTGGTTGAGGTCGACCGCTCGAAGATGGTGTCACCTTATCAGGGAGAGACCCCAAAGGTTGTCAATGCCCTTTGCGACAAGGCTATGGGTGGCATCTTGTTTGTCGACGAGGTCTATACGCTGGCACCGGTCAGTCAGACAGGCGAGCGTGATAGTCAGGGTACGCAGGCTTTGGAGGCGCTGATGAAGCGCATGGAAGATGATCGTGATAAGTTTGTGGTTATCGCTGCCGGCTATCGCACAGAGATGGAAAACCTCTTTCATGTGAATCCGGGCATACGCAGTCGGTTCGACTATTTCCTCAATTTGGAGGATTATACACCCGATGAGTTGTTCCAGATTCTGGAAGTTTTTGCTAAAGGCAAACAGTATGTCTTCTCGGAGGAGGCTGAGAAACTGGCTCGTAAGATGATTGGCGAGATGTATGAGCAGCGTGATAAGGACTTTGCCAATGGCCGTACAATGCGCTCGCTCTTTGACGATATCTGTAAACGGCAGGCCCGTCGCCTGCAGGAAGGAAATATCTCAGAGATGACCAACGAGCAGTTGATGACGATAGAGGTAGAGGATATTCCTTATAAAGCACCTAAGGAGGTGAACTATAGGGAATGTCTGAAGAGTCTCGACGGGCTGATTGGACTGAGCACCGTGAAGAAAGAAATCTCCAATCTGGCAGGTTTCCTCAATCTGCAGATTAAGCGCGGTGAGACCAATATATTCCAAGGCAAGCACTATGTCTTTATGGGTAATCCTGGTACGGGCAAGACGACTGTAGCTCGTATTATGGCTGATGTCTTCAAGACACTGGGTATTATCTCCAAAGGGCAGTTGGTAGAGGCCGACCGTTCCAAGTTAGTGGCAGGTTTCTCCGGACAGACAGCCATTAAGACCAATCAACTCATAGACACGGCAATGGGTGGCGTTCTCTTCATCGACGAGGCATATACGCTGAAGTCAGGCGACAACGATTCGTTCGGCAGTGAGGCAATCGATACGCTGCTGAAGCGACTGGAGGATGATCGTGGTAAGTTCATCTGCATCGTAGCAGGCTATACCGATCAGATGCATGACTTCATTGATTCGAATCCCGGCCTGAAGAGTCGATTTACTCAGACCATTCATTTCGATGACTATACGCCTGACGAACTGACGCAGATCTATATGAACATGGCTGAGGCCAAACACTTTTCGATGGATGACGAGGTGAAGGCTGCCGTTCATCGACAGTTTGAGCAGATCTATTTGCGTCGTGACAAGAATTTCGGTAATGCCCGTGAGGCTCGCCGCATCTTTGATGAGACTATGGAGCGGCAGAGTCAGCGACTGATTGAACTGATGAGTCAGCCCGATGTGCTCGTCAGTGATGGCTTGTCGGAAGGATTCTTCGGAGAGCAAGATATGTATGCGATCAAGTTGGAAGACTTGCCGATGATGCAGAGTGCCAAGACCCGTCCGCTGGAGGAGGTACTTAACGAGTTGGATGATTTTATTGGTATGCAGTCAGTCAAGGATGCCATCCGGCGTCTGGCTGTGCAGAGCCTGTTTGTGAAGCAGCGTGCTGCTATGGGAGCCGGACAAGTGCAGCAGATGTCAATGAACTTCATCCTTACAGGTAATCCCGGTACAGGTAAGACCTCTGTTGCACGCAAGATGGGTGAGGTGCTCCAGTCGATGGAGATTCTTCCTGTCTCTCGTGTCATTGAGGCCAGTCGCGCTACTTTGGTGGGCAAGTATATGGGTGAGACGCCTAAGATAGTCAATTCTATATGAGACAAAGCCTTAGGTGGTATCCTCTTTATCGATGAGGCCTATATGCTCAGTGAGCAGAACGATCAGTATGGCAAAGAGGCCGTTGATACGTTGATGAAGCGCATGGAAGATGATCGGGGCAAGTTTGTCGTTATTGCTGCCGGCTATCGTGACAAGATGGAAGAGTTCTTGGAGATGAATGCCGGACTGGCCAGTCGCTTCACCTACAAGCTTCACATTGATGACTACACCGACAAGGAACTGCTGGAGATCTTCAAGAAGATGGCTCAGAAAGAACAATATGTCATTGCTCCAGAGGCCGAGGAGAAGGCACTGGAGACCATTCGCCAGATGATTAGGACTGAGGGAGCCAATTTCGGCAATGCCCGTTCAATTCGCAATATGCTTGATGCCACCGTTCAGCAACTCTCCATCCGTGTGTCGCAGATGCCTCAGGAGCAGGTCACCAAGGAGACTTACCAGTTGATACTGCCAGAGGATATTAGGGAGACCAAATAAATCATAAATACGATAATATAGTTGCAGATATGATAGTTTGTCCGAATTGCAAGGAAGAAATAGATGATGACTCCAGGTATTGTGACCAGTGCAGCCAGCATTTGGCTTTCTGTGAGCGTTGCGGTCGGGTGGGCAATGGAAAGCGTTGCACCTCGTGTGGAGGTGTGATGCTCCCGTCTGAGGAATATTACGGTAGGAATGGATCTTCCGAACCGATGATGATAGAGCCCGAACTGGCTCCTGCCGTAGCTTTTGCCGAGCGTACGGCTAAGACGAGACCTCAACTGATCATGTTCAACGATTCGCTGGGCATTCGCATTACCGGTGTCGATGGTGCTATCATCGGTCGTCGTCAAGGGCCATACGTGCAGTTTTTCCAGCAGAATATGTATGTCTCAGGTGTACATGCCCAGATCAAGTTCGATGCCGCTACCGGTTGGTGTGTGATTGATAAAAACTCATTGAATGGAACAAAACAGAACAACTGCCAGTTGCAACCGGACGTCGAGACACCCTTGAAAAGTGGTGACATTGTCACGTTGGCCAATGTTGCTCTCAGGGTCAGTATAAAATAATTTCATAGACAAATGCCATTAAGACTTCCAGACAGGCTACCTGCCATTGACATACTCAAGCGTGAGAATATCTTTGTGATGGATGATTCCAGGGCTCATTCTCAGGATATCCGTCCATTGCGTATTGCTATTCTTAACCTGATGCCGCTAAAGATTACGACAGAGACGGATCTTATCAGACTGCTTTCCAATACGCCTCTTCAGTTGGATATCAACTTTATGAAGTTGAAGAGCCATACACCCAAGAACACACCCATCGAACACATGATGATGTTCTACCGCGATTTCGAGTCGATGCGGAACGAAAAGTTCGATGGAATGATTATTACCGGTGCACCGGTAGAGACCTTGGATTATGAAGAGGTGACCTATTGGGATGAGATTGTGGATATTTTCAACTGGGCTCGTACGCACGTAACCAGCACGCTGTATATTTGCTGGGCTGCTCAGGCCGGTCTCTACCATTTCTATGGCGTACCCAAATATCCGCTTTCCAAAAAGATGTTTGGCATATTCAAGCAGCATACACTGGAGCCGAAGATGCCGATTTTCCGGGGATTTGATGATTGCTTCATGATGCCGCACAGTCGTCATACCGAGATTCTGCGTGCCGATATAGAAGCACGACCGGAGTTGACACTTCTGGCAGAGTCGGAAGACAGCGGTGTCAGCATTGTGATGGCTCGTGGCGGACGCGAGTTTTTTATTACCGGTCACATGGAGTATGCCCCCAATACGCTTGACAATGAGTATAAACGTGATTTCGGTGTACGCGATGATGTGGAGTTGCCCCGCAACTATTACATCCACGATGACCCAAAGCAGGGACCATTAGTTTTCTGGCGCGCCCATGCGAACCTTTTCTATAATAACTGGATTAACTATTACATCTATCAGGAGACCCCATACGACATCAACAAGATAGGATGAGATCACTCGAACTACTTGCGCCTGCAAAGAACCTGGAATGTGGAATGGCTGCCATTGATCATGGTGCCGATGCCGTTTATATCGGGGCTTTGCATTATGGTGCAAGGGCTGCTGTCGGCAACAGTGTGGACGATATCCGTCACCTTTGTCGGTACGCACATCGGTTTGGCGCTCGTGTCTATGTGACGGTCAACACGATTGTCTATGATCATGAGCTTGACGATATACAGCATCTGTTGGAGCAACTTGTCGATGCCGCAGTCGATGCCGTGTTGGTGCAGGATATGGCGGTGATGCAAATGGCCCGTCGTTTGGGATTGGCTGTTCACGCTTCTACACAGACAGACAATCGGTTGCCCGGCAAAGTGCAATGGCTCAAGAAACAGGGATTTGCCCGTGTGGTATTGGCGCGTGAACTGTCAGCGGCAGAGATCAGTGCTATCCACCTGCAGGATCCGGAGATGGAGTTGGAGGTCTTTGTTCATGGTGCTCTTTGTGTGAGTTACAGTGGCGTATGCTATGCCTCGCAATATTGTTTTGGTCGCAGTGCCAATCGGGGCGAGTGTGCTCAGTTCTGTAGGATGAAGTTCGATTTGGTCGATGCCGATGGACAACCCGTTGACTGGCGGCAACGCTATTATCTTTCGTTGAAAGATCTGAATCAGAGCAACCATCTGGCCGAGTTGATTGAAGCGGGTGCTACCTCATTCAAGATTGAGGGACGGCTGAAAGACGTGACTTACGTGAAGAATGTGACGGCAGCCTATAGTGAACGTCTCAATCAATACATTGCCGGTCATCCCGACGAGTACAGACGTGCATCGAGGGGGCATTGCACCTACACTTTCAAACCAGATCTGCGCAAGACCTTCAATCGTGGCTATACGACCTATTTCCTGTCCGGCAGGCAGCCGGATATTGTGTCGCTCGATACCCCAAAGGCCATGGGCGAGTTTGTCGGTACGGTCAAGGAGATGCGCGGCCCATCGTTCACGGTGGCCGGTGTGGCATCGTTCTGTAATGGTGACGGTCTTTGTTTCATCAACGATCAACGCGAGTTGGAAGGCTTTCGCGTGAATAGGGTAGAGGGCAACCGTCTTTTCCCCCAGAAGATGCCCGCAGGATTACGAACCGGTTTGCGTCTCTATCGTAATAACGATCAAGTGATGGAGCGCCTGCTAAGCAAGCCCAGCAGTGTGCGCAAGATACCGGTAAGCATGTCGCTCCACGCAACCGACGATGGTTTTAAACTATGTATGGATACGGTTGCGGTTGCCATCAAAGCAGAACACCAACAGGCTCGGCAAGATCCTCGCGAGAATATTATGCGCCAGTTGACCAAACTGGGAGATACGCCCTATGAATGTTCTCATGTTGATTTGCCGGCAGATTTTAACTACTTCATTCCGAGTAGCCTGCTCGCGGAGGCAAGGCGCGAGGCTTGTGCCAGATTGCTTCAAGCGTCGGAAGCTGTGGTGCCGGATGCTAAACAATTCATAGAGGGACAAACTGCGGTTCCGTCCTATCCTTTGTCCTATCTCTATAATGTCTCTAACCGTCAGGCTCGTCAGTTCTACGAACAGCAGGGCATGACTGTAGACAATGCTTTCGAGGTGCATGAACCTGCAGAGCGACTTGTTATGCAGTGCCGCCACTGTCTGCGCTACACTATGGGCTTCTGTGTGAAACACGGTGGAAAGAAGCCAGTGTGGAAAGAACCTCTCTCATTGCGGCTTGGTGACGGACGCAGTTTCCGTTTGCAGTTCGATTGTAAACATTGTCAGATGAATATCTATGCCGATGCGTAGACTCTTTATTATATATATAATAGGTGTAATCACCCTGCTGTTTTCGTCATGCTACCGTGAGGAGCGGCAGACCAGTGATGCGTGGATCGTTACGGAAGAGCAGATGGATTCCATCTCATTCTATACCACCCATCACTATACGCAGAATTACAACTTTCTTGTCAAGGCAGATTCTCTTCTGCTCATCTGCCAGCAACCTTCCGAGGTTGTCAGCGGTATGCTGGTCGATACAATTTCCGTGAAGAAGAACGATGTGGTGGTGGTGGCCGACATCGTGACGCTTCCTGCCGATAGTGTCGACTCCGTATGGGTGCAGATTGCACGCGACCAGCAGACGATAGGGTGGATTCACGAAAGTGAGATGTTGCCTGGTGTTGCTCCCGACGATCCCATCTCTCGCTTCATCGACTATTTCTCCGACAAGCATCTGCTGATCATGCTGGCTTTTGTCGTTATCGTGGCTGCCCTCTATGTCATCAGGAGTCTCTTCCGTCGCAAAGCCAAGATTGTGCATTTCAACGACATTCCTTCGTTCTATCCCACGCTGTTGGCCCTGCTCGTAGCAGCCTCGGCAGTCTTCTACAGCACCATTCAGTTAGCCGATCCCGACTCTTGGCGCCATTACTATTATCATCCTACGCTCAATCCCTTTGCCGTGCCTCTCCATCTGGCCCTGTTCCTGTTCAGTGTATGGGCTATGTTGCTGATAGCATTGGCTGCCTTCGATGATATTCGGAGCCACCTCTCCACCACAGAGTCAATCTTCTATTGTCTGGGGTTGGTCGGAGTGTGCGCCATCAACTACGTGGTGTTCAGCATCTCCACCCTCTACTATCTGGGCTATCCTTTGCTGTTGGCCTATGTCGTCTTTGCCCTTTGGCGCTATTTCTCAGGGAGTCGTCCCGTTTATGTCTGTGGCCATTGTGGGGCTCGTCTTGTCAGGAAGGGCGTCTGTCCGCGCTGTGGCTATCGCAACGTGTAGAATCCTTATAAATAAGGATTGCCGGTTCTGCTGAAAGTTAGTACCTTTGCACACGAATTGAAACATTGATTTGGACTTATGAACAAAAAACTCTTATTGGGGCTTGTGCTGTTTTCTGTCTTGCCTGTTTCTGCCGAGACAGACCTTACCGGCCCGACCATAGTCAATGACACGTCTCGTGTCGTGGATCTCGATGAAGTTGTTGTCATCTCACAACCAAAGGAAACCTTTCGTCTCCGTCGGCAGCCGATGAGCAGTAGCGTGTTTACCGGTGAGCAGATGGAAAAGCTCAATGTGCGTGACCTGCGCCAGTTGTCGGCCTATGTGCCTTCGTTTGCGATGCCGGCTTATGGCTCGCGCCTGACATCGGCCATGTATATTCGAGGATTGGGTAGCCGTATCAGCAACTCTGCAGTGGGTGTCTATTACGACAATGTGCCGTTGATGTCGCCGGCAGCCTATAATAACCATTTCTATATGCTGGATCGTATCGACGTGCTGCGTGGTCCTCAGGGCACTCTCTATGGTGCAAACACGGAGGGTGGCATTGTGCGCATCTATTCGAAGAATCCCATGAACTATCAGGGTACCGACATTGCCTTAGGTCTGGCTTCCGGATTTGCCCGCAAGGTGGAGGTTGCCCACTATCATCATCCGTCGGAGCAACTGGCTTTCAGTGCCGCCGGTTTCTACAGCGGGCAGGATGGATTCTTCCGGAGTCAGGCCATAGGCGAGAATGCTGACAAGATGGATGAGGCTGGTGGCAAGATGCGTCTGATGTGGAAACCGACAGAACGTCTGCTCATCGACCTGACGACCGATTATCAGTACACCCGTCAGAATGGTTTCCCGTATGGTGAGTATGACGTCAGTGATCGATGGTCGGCCCTGCCTTCCACCACCTTCATGCCCGGTTACAAGCGGAATATGGTGAACACAGGACTGGGTATCCGTTACGATATGAACAAGTTGCTGTTGACCTCGACAACGAGTTATCAGTTCCTGCGCGACCGTATGGATATGGATATTGACTATACCCTTGATGACCGTATGGCTTTGTTGCAGCGTCAGAAGATGAATGCTGTGACGGAGGAACTGACTCTTCGTTCGAAGAATTATGGTATGTGGCGCCATACGACGGGGCTTTTTGGCTCACGCCAGTGGCTCCGCACCGATGCCACCGTCACCTTCGGACAGGATTTGCTGCGCCCTATAGGGCAGTCGATAGAAAATGCCATGAAGAATGCCATGCTTCAGGGCTTTACCGGCCGTTTCATCGCACAAGGGATGACACCTCAGGAGGCCGCTGCTGCCGCTCAGGCACAGGTCGACGCGATGGGCATAACGATGACGGCAGAGATGGCCGTGCCCAGCACTTTCCGCCAGCCTCAGACCGTCTTGGCAGCCTATCATGAGTCAAGCATCACCTTGGCCGACCTGCTGACTGCTACGGTGGGATTGCGCTTCGACTATAATAAAGTGGGGATTGACTACGATTGTTATGGCTATATGGCGATGACCGGTGGAACGGCCAATGCCGTTTCGACCAACACGCTCGACTCTCATATCCTGAATAGCCATTCTGCATCGTTCACCCAGTTGCTTCCCAAATTCGGTCTTTCCTATAAACTCGATGGCCGTGGCAGCAACGTCTATGCGTCGGTGAGCAAGGGTTATATGGCAGGTGGCTACAACATCCAGTTGTTCAGCGATATTCTGGAGGCCGACCTTGGTGACCCTGTGGCTCAGCAACAGGCACAGCGGGGCGATGTCACGGTCGAACATACGGAACAGGACTATGCCGACATAGAAGATGCTATCAGTTACAAGCCGGAGGAAAGTTGGAACTATGAACTGGGTGCCCACCTGAATCTCTTTGGAAGTAAGTTGCAGGCTGACGTGGCAATGTTCTACACCCGACTGCGCAATCAGCAACTCTCGGTGATGGCTCCCCACTACGGCTTCGGACGTATGACGGTCAATGCCGGTAAGAGCAGCACGTGCGGACTTGAGATGGCCTTGCGTGGACAGGCTTTCGACAACCGCCTTTCGTGGGCAGCCACCTATAGTTTTACGCGAGCCACTTTTCGCGAGTATGTCGATACGAAGGATGACGGCACGCTGGTAGACTACAAGGATAATAAGATACCGTTCGTTCCGGCCCATTCGTTCAGCGTTCTTGCCGACTATCGCATCGGTGTGTCCGATGACAAAGTGCTCCGTGCTGTTGCGGTCGGGGCCAATCTGACTGGCAATGGCCGCACCTATTGGGACGATGCCAACACGGCCTGGCAGAACCTCTATGCCCTGCTGGGTGCCCATGTGCAGGTTGATATGGGGTGTGTCGATGTCGACTTCTGGGGGCGCAATCTGACAGACACGAAGTATTGCACCTTCGCCATGCCGCTCAGCGGCAGTTATATTGGCCAGCGTGGCAATCCTTTCCAACTGGGTGTCGACGTGCGGGTGAAATTCTAATTTTGTGTAAGTTTAATTGATATAGAAAGATATGCAAGCAGTAATCTTAGCAGCCGGAATGGGTAAGCGTCTTGGTGAACTGACCAAGGACAATACCAAGTGTATGTTGTCTGTCAATGGGGAGCGACTCATCGACAGGGTTATCAAGATATTGGCAGCCCGCAACGTGACCCGCTTGGTGATGGTGGTCGGCTATAAGGCACAGAATGTTATCGACTATATCGGTCATCGCTACGATGATAAACTGAAGATAGAATATATTCACAACACAATCTACGATAAGACAAACAACATATTTTCTTTAGCGCTTGCTCAGGAGAAATTGTGTGAGGATGATACTATCTTGCTTGAGTCGGATCTCATTTTCGACGAGAAGATTCTGGATATGCTTATTGACCATCCTGACAAGGATCTGGCATTGGTGGCAAAATATGAGACATGGATGGATGGCACCATGGTCAGCATTGACGCAGACCGAAATATCGTAAATTTCATACCCAAGGATGCCTTCAGATATGAGGATGTCGATTTATACTACAAGACTCTCAATATCTATAAGTTCAGCAAGGATTTCAGCAGGAAATTCTATGTTCCTTTTCTTGAAGCCTACAACAAGGTCATGGGCAATAACGAGTATTATGAACAGGTGCTCCGCATACTGCTCCATCTGCACAACTCCCCATTGAAGGCTCTTCCCATCAACAATGAAAAGTGGTACGAGATAGACGATGTGCAGGATCTTGACATTGCGTCGTGCCTTTTCTCTGAGAAAACGGTCAAGTACAACGAGTATCACCGACGCTATGGCGGCTACTGGCGTTTCCCGCAGTTGCTTGACTATTGCTATCTGGTGAATCCCTTCTTCCCCACAAAGCGGATGCGCGATGAGTTGAAGGCAAACTTCGATGTGTTGCTTGAGAGTTATCCTTCAGGCATGTATGTCAATTCATTGCTTGCCGGCAAGTATTTCAATATCCGTCAGGATTATGTCGTAGTCGGCAATGGTGCTGCAGAGCTGATCAAGGTGGTCATGGAAAAGCATCAGGAAGACAAGGTCGGAATTATTTATCCCACGTTTGATGAATATCCTAACAGGTTGCGAGAGTCACAGATTGTGCCATTCATCGTCAGCACTCCCGATTTCAGATACACTGCAGATGATCTGATGCGCTTCTACAGCGGAACAGACATAAAGCTGTTGCTGCTTATCAATCCGGATAATCCCTCCGGCAATTTCATTCCCAAAGCCGATGTGATTCGCTTGGCAGCGTGGTGTGCGGAAAACGACATTCGTTTGGTGGTAGATGAAAGTTTCGTGGACTTTACGGATGATTATGAGGCGAATAGCCTGCTGCACAACGACCTTCTCGAACGCTTCCCGACGATGATGGTGATGAAGTCAATTTCCAAGAGCTATGGCGTTCCCGGCCTTCGCTTAGGTGTCTTTGTGACGGCAAATAAGGAAATGATAGCCGACCTTAAAAAGGATGTCAGCATTTGGAATATCAACAGTTTTGGGGAATTTTATATGCAGATCTTCGGGAAATACGAAGACGACTACAAAAAGGCGTGTATCAAGTTTGTCAAAGAGCGCGAGATTTTCAAGGCAGAACTGGAAACAATCCCATTTCTCCACGTGATACCTTCACAGGCCAATTATTTCTTATGCGAAGTTACCGACAGATACACGTCGGCTGAACTTACCCAGAAACTGATAGACAGAGACGTGCTCATCAGTAATTGCGGATTAAAGAAGAACATGGCAGGCAAACAGCTGATCCGTCTCGCTATAAGAAGCCGTGAGGACAATGCACGGTTGATAAATATTTTAAGGCAATTGTAAGTACGATGACATTAAGAAGCTTACTGATAAATACTGGCATAGGTCTTTAACGGTTAGTGAAACATGATGAGTGTGTCGTTTGACGGTGCAAAGATACAACATTCCGAAATAGTGTTGTCAGTTATTGGCGGACATTGGCAGACATTGGCAGACATTGGCAGACATTGGCGAACATTGGCGGACATCGTTCGTTGAGTTTGAGGCAATAAATGTCGCAGAGACACCTCGGTAGCAATTGCGTATCAATGCTGATTTCCGGGTGTTTGGAGGCTCCAAACGGATGGTTTGCAGGCTTCAAACGGTGCTTTTGGAGGCTTCAAACGGTGATGTGCCCTTCCCGCGGCCGCGGGGACCCCTGGGGGGGCGGGAGGGGGGGGGGGGCGCGG
>CAMWKM010000007.1 GCA_947174835.1 uncultured Prevotella sp. | reverse complement strand
AACGGGTGGTTTGGAGGCTTCAAACGAGGCGGTTGGAGGCTTCATACATAATTGTAACTACTTACTTATGTAGAAATCAGAAGTAACTTTTTATAAATAGAGCATGGTATTTCAATAAAAAAATCCTAACTTTGCATCCTGTATGAGAAGATGTCTACTATTAGCAGTATTACTATTTGCCCTCACTGCACAAGCCCAACGCTTGCCGGTGGGCATTGTCAGCATACAGGATTCTGCGAAAAGCATACAATTAGGCATCGTCTCATCTATTGCTACCGACGGAGGACAAGGGCTGCAACTGGCGGGACTCTCTAATATGTCAGCTATGCCTTTCCGTGGTATTCAACTGAGCGGTGTAAGCAACATGGCGCAAGGACTTCCAAAAGGCATACAACTTGCAGGACTGCTGAACGTATCTTCAGCCTATATGCGTGGATTACAATTAGGCACTGCCAACTATGCCGACTCGCTGAATGGTACACAGATAGGACTGGTCAACGTGGCACGGTCGCATCCCAAGGGCTGGCAGGTGGGAGTGGTCAACATCACCCACGATACCCTCGCGCATAAAATCGGACTGGTGAATATCAATCCTACGACTGTCATCGACTATATGCTGTCGGGAAGCACGGTTACAAGGCTGAACGTGGGTGTACGTTTCCGCAATTACAGCACTTACAACATGATAGGCATCGGCACACACTACATGGGGTTGGACGAAAAATTCTCAGGAACCTTATACTATCGTTTGGGCCAATACTTCTCCATCACTCCGAAACTATCGCTGAGCGGTGACTTGGGATTCTATCATATTGAGAATTTCGAACAACACTCCAACGACGCGCCCGAAAGGCTTTTCTCGCTACAGGCGCATATCAATGCTGATTATCAAGTGGGCAAGCACTGGGGGCTGTTTGCTTCCGTCGGCTGGGGCGACACGCGCTATTATCATCACCTTAAGAGCTATCGTAGCCGACCGCTGGCAGAAATAGGAATGACCCTCCGGCAAGGTCGTTGGACACCGCATCATAACCCTCCGACGAACTATGACGAAGTGCCAACAGCAACAGACTCTATTTTTGCACTTCCCGCAAAGAAACATCCCTGGCGGGCTGCTGCCGAAGTATCCGCCATCAATGCCGGTGTACAACTCTTCGACCGCTATGCCACCAACGAAGAGTTTGCACAGACTACCCTGCGCAGCGTCCGACATAATTTCAAAACGGGTTTTGTGTGGGACAACGACGTGTTTATCACCAATATGTTTGCACATCCCTATCACGGAAACCTCTACTTCAATGCAGCACGCACTAACGGACTTTCGTTCTGGGAATCGGCCCCCTATGCGCTGGGCGGTTCTTTGATGTGGGAACTCTTTGGCGAGACGGAGCCGCCTGCCATCAATGATGTTTTCGCCACTACAATGGGCGGCATTGCCGTCGGCGAGATGGCACACCGTCTGAGCCGCCTGATGTTGGATGACCGCAAACGAGGCTTCAACCGCTTTCTGCGTGAAGCCACCTCCGCCATTATCAATCCAGTACAGGGACTGCACCGCATCATCAGCGGTGACGCATGGCGCATCAGAAGCACCCACTATAAATATCACGACTACAACGCACTCCCTGTCAACTTCTCCATATCCACAAGCATTCGCTACATAGCTGACGACGGAGCCTTGTTCCGAGGCGAATATACTCCTGACCTCAATATGTACCTCTGCTATGGAACGCCTGTAGACGGTGAACGCCATACCAAACCTTACGACTTCTTCGACGTGGATGTGACCCTGGGCATGAACAGCAACCAGCCATTAGTCAACACCCTGCACATTGTAGGCCGCCTGTGGAGTATGCCCGTTCTTAAGAAAAACGACATAGCGGGAGAGTTCGGCATCTACCAGCACTTCAACTATTTTGACTCGAAGCCCATCAAAGACGGCTCGGATCTGACACCCTACCGCATCAGCGAGGCAGCAGCCTTCGGCCCCGGTTTCATCATCTTGATGCCCGAAGTGGGCGCCCTGTCACAACTGGAGCAACGCATCTTCCTCAGTGCCATTCTGCTGGGCGGCACCAAGAGCGACTATTTCAACGTCATTGAGCGCGACTACAACATGGGTAGCGGATTCAGCATCAAGTCGAAGACAAACTTGGAATTCAACTCGTTTGGCCGTATAATTCTCCACGCCAAATATTTCCGCCTATTCACATGGAAAGGCTACGAAACAAAGGATCTGCACAACGTCGACGACCTACACTACCTGACCGTACTGGGGGATCGCGGCAATGCAGGACTGCTGGTAGTCAATCCCATTATCGAAATTGACCTGAAAAAGCGTTGGAGCTTCAACCTCTCAGGTAGCTATTTCATACGTAACACTCAATATAAGTATTACACCGACATCACAGCCAAGACTTTCGAGACCAAAGTGGGACTGACTTGGCATCTATAATCAACCACTTGCATCATCTGTTTCCCAAAGTGGTGTCACACAACCATTTGTAAGAAGTATTTTATCTGACCAACTGTATTTTGGTGGATAAAAGACAAATCTTAGTGGATATTTTTTTTATAAAGTTAAAAAATATATACTTTTACCTCCACTAATCACTATCAAAAGATAAAATT
Source organism: uncultured Prevotella sp. (assembly GCA_947174835.1). Lineage (GTDB taxonomy): Bacteria > Bacteroidota > Bacteroidia > Bacteroidales > Bacteroidaceae > Prevotella. The sequence goes on along the minus strand of CAMWKM010000007.1, from coordinate 41,124 downwards.
ATGAAGACACAACAGATGGTAAAGGAAGAAAGTGTATATTGCAAAGATATACATGTATTCATTATGGATGGCTTTGGATATCGCAGAATATCCATATACGATGTGCTTTATTTAGAAGCAGCAAGTAATTATTGTGACATCCATCTCGCCGACGAAAGCAAGATGACAGTCTCTGTGCCTATGTGTGAGGTTGCAGAATACTTCCCACCGACACTGTTTATCCGTATTCATCGCTCTTTTGTAGTTAATCTGGGACATATATCACGGTATGTCGGAAACCTTGTGCGCATGATTGACGGGAGGGACATCAACATCGGACGAGAATACCGGAATGTGGTCAAGAGCAGGTTTGTGCTTATTGGTTCAAGGAAAAGGGTCAGAGAAGGCAAAAACGTATGATCGGGTGGATGGAAAGGTCATACAATGGATGCATATCAAAAGTTCTGCCTCTTTACACTACCTTTGCCGTCGAAATAAGAGTCCGGCTCGATAACAGTAACATTATTAACAACTAAAAAAAGACAAATTATGGAAATTGATGCAAATCCATCGCAAGTAGCAACCAATGCGTTGCAGGCGATTCCATTCGGCTCTATCATCGGAGCACCATTGCAAGCATGTATCGAAGCGCAGGCTATGGCTGCACAGACATCATGGCAGTTTATTCAGGAGGTTGGACTGAGCACAGATCCGGAAACCGGTAAGAAAGAAGCTGTGAATGTAACCTTCGAGTTTATACAGAACGGCCGCATGGCTCAACTGAATGTTCCCCTGTTGACAATCGTACCTATACCGTATATCGCGATACAAGACATTGATATCAGCTTCAAGGCAAACATCTCAGCTTCGTCATCCTCCGTTTCTAAGACAAACTCATCCTCGTCGCTTAATGTCGGTGGAGGTTTCTCTTCCAAGTTAGGTTGGGGACCGTTCAGCATGAGGGCCAACATGACAGCCAACTATTCTTCAAAGAAAGACTCCAAGGCTACTCAGAATTCGAAATACAGTGTAGAATACACCATGGACGTGGCCGTGAAAGCTGCACAGGACAGTATGCCGGCCGGCTTGGCAAAGGTTCTCGAACTGCTTGGCAGTGCTCTCGACGTGAGCGATCCCGACGGAACCCTTGAGATCAGCGAGACCAATTTTGTGCTGACTGATGATGATCAGCCTGTGAAACTCATCGCTACCTACAAGAATCCTAAAGGACTGTTTGAGCCAGAGGCCATCAAGGTGAAGGATAAGGATACCGAAGTCACCGGTACCAAAGACAGCAACCGCATGGTCTTTGAACTGAAGACCACTGGCCAATACACCGTAACTGCCGGCAACAAGACTCTGACAGTGGAAGTTACTTCTTCCAAAAAATCAACAACAGATCACGAATAAAACGTATCATTTAATCTAAACTTATGGCCCAGTTAAGCACTATTATCAGTTCTATCCTTCGAGATATGGTTTCAGCCCAGCATCAGGCAAACTTGTATGCTATGACATTGAAAGATATGTATAGCTCAGACGGACAACTAAACGAGTTCGCATTGCCTGCCGTAGCCCTGGGTGAGATGGAGTTATGCATCCAATACGGTATCACCGATTCATTACCAGAAATGGAACTGTATGAAATTAATCCCCCAGCTCTCCAAGATGTCATAAGGAACATTTCGAAAGTTTGTGCCCGGCTGCTTCTTGACAATGCCGTTCCTGCTTTCAAGAATGCTTTGCCAGACAAATACACTGAAGATGCAGAACCTTTGGATACACTGGAGAATGACATGGAGAAACGGAATGGCTTCAGTGCTTTTCTGAGCCATAAGATTCGGAAGGCCCTACAAAAAGAGTATGCAACTATCATCAAAGAAGACGGCTCTATCGAGGAGGAAACCTTGTTGCAGATCGTTATGAATGTTGGCGAAGAGGCTTTGCTCAACCACAATGAGGTACGGGAAGTGCTTGATAGAAATGTCAGCAATGACCATGACGAACAAGTAAAGACGACTATGAGAACAGCCGTAAAGCAGAATCTATCAACTTTATTAAAAGATATGAATGTTAAACGCAAGCAACTCATGCCGTCCGTAGACGTATGTGTTTCCTCTGAGGAACTTGCCGCCCTGCCAAATGGCAGCGTCCACACTTTGCGTCTAAAGGTGTCACCAAACAATATAAATATGTTTTTAAAGGATGAATAAATCTTCTGCTTATGGAAACAACAGACAATAAGGTAAGTACACAAATCATGGACCTGAAGGATCTAATCTCAGGTCCTTTGGTTGCAACAATTGATGCAGATAGTATATCTACACGCAGATATCTGAGTTATCTTTATGAGTTAGCCTTCGAGTCCTATGACCCCAAGACAGGTAAGGCAGGAAAACTCCGAATGTTGGAGTTCACCTATACCATACAGGATTATGGAGTTCCCAAGCAACAGCATGTCAGCATTCCACTGATGACACTGGTGCCGTTGCCTCTGCTTCAAGTGAAAGAAGCGGATTTCGACTTCGATATCCAAATTATTGATGCGGTCAGCACAGATGAAAATTCCACATTCTCCCTCAAGAGAAGTAATAACAACAACGATGACAATAACAACAACAGGACATCAGAAGGTGTCATACTAAGAGCGTCAATGGCTGCTTCCCGTATTGAAAACAGTACGGATCGAAAGGTAAGACAAGGACTTACAGCCAATATGAAAGTGAAGGTGAAAATGCAACAGGCCGATATGCCCGGAGGATTGTCGAACTTATTAAGCCTGACTACTAATAACCTTCAAATAAAGGATGCGACAGAAAATTCTACAAAACAGAAAAAGAAGACAGCAACAGAATAACTATCTCAATAATGATCCCACCAAAACAAAAAATACAACAACAGGAACAGCAGCCGCCCGGCATACAATGCCCACGCTGTGGGAACCTCATTCCGGCTTCTATTCAGCAAATTCTATTTGCTAACAACTTGCTTTGTCCCACATGCAGACTAAGACTCAATATAGACAAAAATAAGTCGGAAAAAGCTCTGAAAATCTTAGCTAAGGTTGAAGAAGCCCAACTAAGAGTTGAAAATGCAAGTAAATTCAATAAATAAAGATCCAATATGCAAACTATTAAATTGACAGAAGAGGACTTCAAACGATGTGCAGATGCACTGGGTATTGAAGTTGCCACCATCAAAGCAGTACAGAAAGTAGAGACAGGAAACCGAGGTGGCTTCGTTGCGCCAAATCGTCCCGCCATTCTTTTCGAAGGTCATATTTTCTGGAATCAACTAAAGAAGAAAGGATTGAACCCAGAAAACTATGTAAAAGGCAATGAGGATATTCTATTTCCTAAATGGGAACTGCGATATTACAAGAGTGCTATGGAAGAATATGCCCTTTTAGAAAAAGCACGTACTATTCATGAGGAAGCAGCCATCTGCTCTGCAAGCTGGGGATTGTTTCAGATTATGGGATTCAACTATGCAGCCTGTGGCTGTCGGACTGCTCAAGAGTTTGTGGAAGAGATGAGCCTCAATGAAGGCAGACAGCTTGATCTCTTTACTACTTTCTTGAAAACCAACGGATGGTCTAAATTCCTACGTACACTTAACTGGACAGAGTTCGCAAGGCACTACAATGGTCCTCAATATACCAAAAACAAATATGACGAAAAGCTCCTGAAAGCGTACATGAAATATAAATAGAAGATGCTTTTTGCCTGCCAAAAGTCATCTAACCTCCCAAGACTTGTAGGGATTACGGCGTAAATGGGAATTATAATAACGGCGGTCACCCGTCACTTCGCTGGCAATAAAATCGGGTTTTTCGTAAGACTCATCAGGTGAGGACAGTTCAACTTCAGCTATCACCAGACCTTCGTTATCGCCATAGAACTCATCGACCTCGAAAGTATGTGATCCGCTACTCACCAAATAGCGCGTCTTGTCAATGATGCCAGGTTCGCACAACAGGAACAGGTGCTCTGCCTCATCAAGTGAAATCTCTTTTTCAAACTCATAGCGGCTCAGTCCGCCATCGAGCGATGGGCCTTTGATTGTCAGAAATCCCTGGTTGTCGCGAATGCGCACGCGAACCGTGCGACCCTGTTGGCTGCAAATATAGCCTTGTTTGATGCGGTAATTCTTGTGTGCGCATCGTTTATAATCATCGTTGCGCACCAAGAATTTCCGTTCAATCTCCATGCCGCTCATAGTCAGCCACTGTAGATGGAGTACACCAGATAGAGTACTCCCAGAAAGATGAGTACACCGAAGATCCAGTTCACCACGTTGCGTCCCTCCTGTTCTTCCTTCGCTGCATACGCTTTCTGCTTTGCGCTGAGATTCTTTTCTTTACCTTTCTTTGCCATAGTTCTTATTGTATTTTATGATTAATTACTCATCGCCTTCCGACGGAAACTCCATCAAGTAAGCCTTGATGAAACCATCAATTTTTCCATTCATCACACCATCGACGTCAGAAGTCTGCCAGTTGGTTCGATGATCCTTCACACGCTTATCGTCAAAGACGTAGGAACGAATCTGGCTGCCCCATTCTATTTTCTTCTTACCCGCTTCAATCTTGGCCTGCGCCTCCAGACGTTTCTTCATGGCTCGGTCATAGAGTTGCGAGCGCAACAGCGCCATTGCACGTTCTTTGTTCTTAGGCTGGTCGCGCGTCTCGGTGTTTTCTATCAAGATTTCTTCCTCTTCGCCTGTATCGGGATCGGTGTACCAATAGCGCAGGCGTACCCCTGACTCCACTTTGTTTACGTTCTGACCACCCGCACCGCTGCTTCGGAAGGTGTCCCATGAGAGCTTGGCCGGGTCGACATAGACTTCAATAGTATCGTCGACCAATGGACTGACAAAGACCGAAGCAAACGAGGTCATGCGTTTGCCCTGAGCATTAAAGGGGCTAACACGCACCAAACGATGGACACCATTTTCACTTTTCAGATATCCATAGGCATATTCGCTGCCCTCTATCTGCATGGTGACACTCTTGATACCGGCTTCGTCACCGTCGAGCAGGTTGGCTATTGTCACCTTGTAACCATGAGCTTCGGCCCATCGCATATACATACGCATCAACATAGAGGCCCAATCCTGCGCCTCAGTACCACCGGCACCACTGTTGATCTTCAGCACACAGTCCATGGGATCCTCCTTCTGACGAAGCATATTCATCAGTTCCAACGCCTCTATAGCCTCAACGGCCAACCGATAGTCCTCGTCGACCTCCTCTTCTGTAACCATCTCGTCCTTATAGAAGTCGAAAGCTAATTGCAACTCATCGGCTTTGGTGCGCACATCATTGTAGCCATCAATCCACTTCTTGATGCCCTTCACCTTCTTCATTTGTTCCTCGGCACGTTTGGCATCTTCCCAGAAGTCAGGAGCCTGTGTTCGCAGTTCTTCCTCCTCGTACTCCATCTGCTTCTCGTCGATTCGCAAGTAATGCTTCAGTCGGTCGGCACGCTCCAGTATGTCTTTTAGTTGATCCTGTGTTATCATTGACTATTCTTCGTACATTTTATCTATCTGTTCCTTGTAGTTCTCGTTGAGTACACGGCGCTTGATCTTCAGCGTATTGGTCAGTTCACCACGTTCCATTGAGAAGGCACGGGGCAGCAGCGTGAAACGTTTCACCTGCTCGTAATGAGCCAACTGCTGCTGCAAGGTCTCTATACGATCCATCAGCATCTGACGGATGCGTTTATCGTTGCATAGATCCTCACGGGTATTGAAGGCGATATTGTTCTGGCGAGCATAACTCTCCAGCAATTTGTAATCCGGCACGATGAGAGCCGACACGAACTTACGTTGGTCAGCAATGACGGCAATCTGGTCAATATACTTATCAACCAATAGTTTCGATTCTATCATCTGCGGTGCGATATACTTGCCGTTTGAGGTCTTGAAGAGATCTTTTATACGATCTTTCAGGAAGAGTTCACCATCCTTGAAATAACCCGAATCACCTGTACGGAAGTAACCATCGTCAGTGAACGACTGACGGGTAATATCGTCACGGTTGTAATAGCCACGTGTGATCGTGGGGCCTTTAAGAAGGATCTCGCCCTCCTCGCTAATCTTGATGTCAATGCCCTGGATAGGATGTCCCACAGAGCCCACCAGATAAGGCTGCCCAAAAAGATCGCAGGTGACAGTAGCCAGACTTTCCGTCAGACCATAGCCCACCAACATATTCAAGCCTATGCTATGAACAAATTCTTCAATATGGGCTGACACTGTAGCACCTGCCGTCGGGAAGAAATGCGCATTCTCCAATCCCAACTCTTTGCGCACCAGCGAGAATATGGTTTTGTTCAGCAGTTCATACTCCAAATGCAGAGCCATCGGGGGTTGCTTGCCGGCAGCCACATATTCTATGTTATGCTTACGGCCAACCTCCAGTGCATGTCTGAACACAGCACGCTGCACAGAGCCGCTGCTTTCAATCTTCTCTTGCACACCTTGATAAACCTTTTCCCAAAAGCGAGGCACCGACGACATACATGTGGGATGCTGCTCACGCATCGACTGTTGCACTTCCTGCGGATAGGTATTCACTATCAGACGGGCACCCACCGTGATACACAGCAAAGCCCAACCACGCTCAAAGATATGAGTGAAAGGCAGGAAATTCAACACACGGTCTTTCTCATCCACGGGTACACTTTTATGGTTGGCTTCCATTGCAGCATGAAACTGTCCCATCGAAAGCACGACTCCCTTTGAGTCGCCTGTGGTGCCACTGGTATAGAGGATATTGGCAATATCGTCCATTGTTGCTTCCTGTTGGCGGCGCTCAACCTCCTGCTGACGAGACAAGCCCTCACCCAGTTTCAAAAATTCGGAAAAAGACATCACGGTCGAGTCGCCTTCCGGTAGCTTCACAGCAGGATCATAGACAATAATACGCTCCAACGACTGACAGGTAGGGAATACACGGCGTGCCTTCTCAAGCTGATCCTGCTCCCCCACGAAGAGGAAACGGATATTTGCATCACTCATCATGAACTGTATCTGCTGCTCACTACTGGTGGCATAAAAAGGGACAGTAACAGCACGAATGCCCCACGCACCAAAGTCGGTGAACAAATACTGCACTGAGTTCTGCGAAAAGATACCAATGTTTTCCTGTACCTTGATGCCCAAAGCCAGCATAGCGTTTGATACTTGGCTGACGATGCCTGCAAACTGATTCCACGTGCACGACTTCCATTGCTTGCCACCAAAATTCTTATAAATAAGAGCCTCACGATCGCCATAACGTGCAGCTACATCGAATATCAGTCTGGAAAGATGGCTATTAATCTGCATAGTAGTACCCTTTTATAATTGATTTTGCAAAAGTACGCAAAAAAAAAATAATGGCCAAATCTCTTAGCCATTATTTCTTGAATAGCACTTTAAAGCGACATCTACACAAAACTGATGACTCCCTGCTGGGGCTCAGCGGTCTCCTGACGCTGTGGTTCGGAGGTACTGGTCTGGCCTCCAATACTGGCAAGAATCTCGCGCGTACGCTTGTAGGTGGGCGTCGACTCAACTGCCGAAATGACATCGTCGTTGTCAAGATCCTCAGGACCAAATATATAGATATTGGGACGACGCTTATGACGCTTGACAATATCACCCTCGCCATAATAGCGACCGCGACGCTCCTCACACTTGGCAGCACGTTCATGCTCCTCAGCCAGACGAGTAACATCCTCACGGGTCTGCTTACCAAGATGTTCTTCCATGCCATCAACATTTTGCATACCGAAGCCGGTGGCCAGAATCGTGACCTTAACCTTCTTGCCAAGTTCCGGATCAATGGCAACACCCCACTTGATTTCAAAATCGCCAAACTTGTCCATGAACTCATGCACATAGTTCATCTCCTCCATCATGAAGTTGTCTTTTGAATCCTTCTGGTGCGAGAACGATATATTGAGCAAAATCTTCTTTGAGTTAAATATATCGTTGTCGTTAAGCAGAGGTGAGTTAAGAGCATCTTCTATAGCCTTCTTAACACGGTCTTCACCTTCACCATAGCCAGTCGACATGATAGCCACACCACCATCCTGAAGCACGGTCTTCACATCGTTGAAGTCAAGATTCATCGTACCATGAAGGGTGATAATCTCGGCAATCGACTTAGCAGCTACCGACAACGTATCGTCAGCCTTGCCAAAAGCATCGAGGAAAGAAAGGTCGGGATAGATCTCACGCAGACGCTCATTGTTAATAACAAGCAGGGCATCAACGTGTTTGCTCATTTCCTCAACACCATCAAGGGCCTGATCAATTTTCTTGTTACCCTCGAAACGGAAGGGAATGGTGACAATACCCACAGTAAGAATACCCATATCTTTCGAGATACGAGCAATGACGGGAGCAGCACCAGTGCCTGTACCACCACCCATACCAGCCGTAATAAAGGCCATGCGTGTGCCGTCATTGAACATTTGCTTGATGTCGTCAACGCTCTCCTCAGCAGCAGCACGAGCTTTGGCAGGGCGATTGCCAGCACCAAGTCCCTCACTACCTAACTGAAGTTTGATAGGCACAGGTGAATCACAGAGTGCCTGATTATCAGTGTTGCACACTACAAAGGTCACATCATGGATGCCTTCCCTATACATGTGGTTCACAGCATTGCCACCGCCACCACCCACGCCGATAACCTTGATGATGCTATGGTGCTCTTCGGGTACACCGAAATCTTCTAATATTCCGTTATTGTCTAACATATTCATTTCGTTTTTACGGTTTCTATTGATGTTTACTCTTCGCTGACAATGTCTTTACCAAATTTAGTAAGAGCCTTCTTCATTTTGTTGAAGAAACTATTCTCACGCCGGCGTGCTTCTTCAGCCTGACGTGCTTCTTCAGCCTGACGTGCTTCTTCAGCCTGACGTGCCTCTTCAGCCTGACGTGCCTCTTCAGCCTGACGTGCCTCTTCAGCCTGACGCTGAGCCGCAGCAGCCCGTTCCTCTTCCTGAACCGTACGGATGGTACCTGTCTCCTTCTCATAAAGCTGGCGCGGCTTGCGATCTGGAGTCTGCACAGGAGACTGCTCCTCACTCTCAAAGAGATTACCATTGGGATTAATATTTTTACCGGCACAATTGATATCCCCCTTAAGCAGCAATCCCAACACGGTGTTGAGCATACCATTGCGAGCCTTTAACTGTTCGTTTCTGGAATTGATAGTCGCATTAACAAACTTAGCCACACGGACTTTCTCTATATGCGTATGAGTGATGAAAGCCTGCTCTATGTCCTTCATATTCGAGCCGCCACCTGTAATAATCAATCCACCAAGCAACTTATCGTAATAGTCGGAAGGAATCTGATAACGCACGTTCTCAATAATCTCCTCCATACGGGCCTCAACGATCTCAATGAACTTGCGACTTTCCACTTGGCGTGCTGAATCAATGGAGTACTTCAGATTGGGGTCAATGTCATTATTATCAGTATAAGCTGAAGCATACTTCAGTTTCATCTGCTCAGCCTCATGCTCCTCCATCTGCAATGAGGCAATATCCTTGGTCACGTTACTGGAGCCCAGAGGAATAACAGCCAGATGGCGAAGCACATTTTTCCAGAAGACCGACACTGTAGTAGTATCGGCACCGATGTCAATCAAAGCACAGCCTGAACGTTTCTCTGCCTCAGTTAGCACAGCATTGGCCAATGCAAGAGGAGCCAGATACATATCGGCTACCTTTATATTAGCCGTCTCAAAACACTTGTTGAGGTTCTGGAAAAAACTATTACGTACCAAGATGTTGAGGAAGTTGCTCTCCAATCGCGAAGCACGAATACCCACAGGATCCATCTGTAGTTGAGTGTCAACACGATATTCTTGTTCAGTTACATCAATAATTTTCTGATCGGGATAATCAAGATTCCCGTTGGCATCCATCAACCTCACAACCATATCCTGCGTAATAATACTATCAGCAGGTAGATCTTTAACAATAGAATTTTTGACACTACGAATGGACTGTCCGCCAACACCGACGAAGACCTGTGTGATGCGGGTCTTCAACTGAGCCTCCAGTTTCTTGACTATGTTTTTCAGACATAGCACCGTCTTGTCAATATTATACACCACACCCTTGCGGATGAACGAAGACGAGTCTTCCTTGACCAACGCCAATACGCTGATGCTACCATCGGGCTTCTTTTGTCCGACGATACCCGTCACCTTCGATGAACCAAGTTCAATCGCTACGATAAAGTCTTTTACTTCTGCCATATATCTATTCCTATTTTGTATTCCTCTTACATATAATCTGATTATCAAATTCTACACTGATCCGCGAATACTTATTCCATCCGGCCACATTCAAACCATAAAGATAGAATTTACGCAAACGATCAAGTTTCCTACTCACCCCCGTAGGCTGACCTAAATAAATCACATGATTACCCACACGAGGCACAAGTTCCACTGAGCCATCATGCAGAATATTCAATTGCACTATCTCACTATGCCAGAAAGGGTCGCTTTGTATCTGGTTGGCCATTGAAGCCAGACACTTCTTGACATAGGCACGGTTAATATGACCAGTGGCCACCAACAAGTCACGGGTATACATGCTGATAGGCATCGGATCACCATGACTGTCTACATAATAGTTCTCACCTTGGCTATTGATCACATGAACCACAGGTACGCGTTGCTTAATCTCAACCATCACCACACTGTCGAGTATTGTGTAGCACTCAGCCTGTTCAATGAGTTCCTTGCTCTCCAATGCCGTCTCAATACCAGCCAGATCTATCTTATCCATCTGAAGACCCTCTGGGCTTAAATGGTCGGCAGTCAGCATTGTATGAACTTCCGACGAACACAAGAATCCACCCAGCGAAGCCTCTTCTATTCTGACACGGAGTTCTCGGCAGACTTTATCCTCGGCAGGCCCGGATAGTGTTGCAAAGGCAAACACCAGATAGGCTACCATCGCCAGACTGCACATAGTGGTAAGTATTGTTTTCCAATTCATTCGGTTCGTCTGCAATTAAATTACATTTTACCTTTCAGGATTTTCGTCATCTGAGGCACCTGATTGTCCAAATCGCCTGCTCCCAGTACAATAAGTACATCGAACGAACGGCTTTTAAGCAGTGAAAGTACACCATCTTTACTGATCATCTGCTTCTCAACACCAGAAGCCAGACAATCGTAGATAAGTTGAGAAGTTACACCCTCAATAGGTTGCTCGCGGGCGGGATATATCTCCGTCAATATAACCTCATCCAATTGACTAAGAGCCTCTGCGAAATCTTGATAGAAATCACGAGTGCGGCTGTAGAGATGAGGCTGGAAGATGGCTGTGATATGCCGATTCTTGTAGAGTTGTCGGATACTTCGTGCACTCTGATAGATTTCCTTTGGATGGTGAGCATAATCGCTGAGGAACACCAATTGCGGAGTTTTAATCTTGAAATCAAAACGACGGTCAACACCACTATAAGTTCGAATGCCATAACGCAGTTCTTCCGCAGTGCAGCCAGCCAACTGAGCCATAGCCATAGCAGCCACACCATTCTCAATATTGATGGGTACGGGTTGCCCCAACTGCACATTCCTGACACTCTCAATAGGCGAGATAAAATCGAATACAATCTCACCATTCTCTATCTTAATATTCTCAGCATGAAAGTCGCCTTCATTGAGCGCATAATCATAGCGACGCACACCTTCTTGCAAATGTTCATGCATCTCAAGTCCTCGATGAATAATGAGAGCACCACCTGGCTGGATAAGTTCGGTATAGTGACGAAAACTCTCTAAATAGGCCTCCTTCGTGCCATAAATATCAAGGTGATCAGGATCTGTTGAAGTGATAACGGTCATCCAAGGTGAAAGCCAATGAAAAGAACGATCAAACTCATCGGCCTCAATAACCACATAGTCGGAGTTGGAGACTATATAATTGGTACCATAGTTCTTGGTGATTCCCCCCAGAAAGGCATTACAATCCAAGCGACTTTGGTGCATAATATGGGCACACATACTTGACGTGGTGGTCTTACCATGAGTGCCTGCCACACACAACCCTTTCATCTGACGGGTCAATGTGCCAAGCACTTGAGCACGTTTCTGTATCTCAAAGCCATGATCACGAAAATACTGCAATTCCTTATGTTCAGCAGGAATAGCTGGAGTATAGATCACCAAACATTGCTCAGGATTCTTGCAGGAATGGGGAATCTCATCAACATTCTCCTCATAATGAATGAGCGCCCCCTCTTTCTCCAGACAGCGGGTCAGTTCAGAGGGCGTTTTGTCATAGCCAGCCACCACAAGGCCACGATGAATGAAATAGCGCACCAACGCACTCATACCGATGCCTCCGGCACCAACGAAATAAACGGATTTGATATTCTTTGTTACCATTATAGTATCTTATACTTTTGCTAATTTCAACACTTCTTCTGCAATGATGCGTGCAGAATCTGGCAAACCCATCTTCAGTACATTCTCGCTCAGCAACTTCAACTTAGCTTCATCGCTCACTGTCGTAATAGCTAAAGGAATCAACTTTTCTTTGGCCTCTGCATCTTTTACATAAAGGGCTGCATCACGGTTAACCAGTGCCAATGCATTCTTTGTCTGATGATCCTCAGCCACATTGGGACTGGGCACAAGAATAACAGGCTTTCCGATAAGGCAGAACTCGGAGATACTGCTGGCACCAGCACGACTGATAACGAGATCAGCGGCACGATAAGCTGCTGCCATATCAGCTATGAAATCACAAACTACCAGATTCTTAGGACGCCCCTTCTGTTTCAAGTCGGCAGCTATCTGTTCACTATAATACTTACCTGTCTGCCAAATGAATTGGAGATCAGACGACTCTATCTTCTCCAGATGCTGAAGCACACTTTCGTTGATAGTGCGTGCACCCAAACTGCCACCTACCAACAGAATGGTTTTCTTGTCGGAAGACAGACCAAAAGTAGCGAGTGCTTCCTCACGGATCATCTCAGACTGAAGCAAGGACTGACGCACAGGATTGCCAGTCATCATGATCTTTTCCTTTGGGAAGAAACGATCCATACCTTCGTAGGCTACACAGATCTTCGAAGCCTGTTTTGCCAGTTTTTTATTGGCCAAGCCTGCATAACTATTCTGCTCCTGAATCAATGTAGCGATGCCCAGACTATTAGCGGCTCCCAACGCAGCACTGCTGGCATAGCCACCGACGCCAACGGCCACCTGCGGTTTGAACTCAAGGAGAATATTTTTAGCCATACGCTTACTCTTCAAGTAGTCAATAGCCACTCCGATATTGGAAAATCTCCACAACGGACGGAAGAAACCACGAATAGGTAAACCCTTGATATCGTAACCAGCCTGAGGCACACGTTGCATCTCCATACGTCCCTCGGCACCAACAAACAGAATCTTGGCATCAGGGCGTAACTCACGGATAGCATTAGCTATCGAAACAGCAGGGAAGATATGTCCCCCTGTTCCGCCTCCACTGATAATGATTCTCAATTCTTCTTTCATTTTTGTCTTAAGATTTAACAGGTTGAGAAGATAAATCCCTACGCTTGGCACTGCGGCTGACGCTCAAGATAACACCAATATAGGCACAATTAACGATAGTAGAGGTTCCACCTTTCGAAATAAGAGGCAGAGGCTGACCCGTCACAATGCCGAAATCAACAGCCACACACATATTGATAGCAGCTTGGATGACAAGCAATAAAACGAGACCCATCACGAGGAAAGCAGGGAAATTGTTCTCACAGCGACCTGCTATACGGGCACCACGAAACAGTAAGATGATATAAAGGAACACTACCGCAATAGCACCGATAAGTCCCATCTCCTCAATGATAATGGCAAAGATAAAGTCAGAGAAGGCTTGCGGCAGATAATCACGCTCAAGCGAATTGCCTGGTCCTTTGCCAATGATACCTGATGAGGCGATAGCCAGATTGGCATGTGTCACCTGATAGTTTTTGTCAGTCACCTTATATTCCTCTGCAGAAACGTTCTTCTGCTTATCCTTGTTAACAATACGATTCTTCCAAGTCCAAAAACGATGGGTAAATTTGTCCCACATAGAACGATCACTTTTGGCAGGTTTGGCGACCATCTCTACACCTGTTGCCTGAGCCTGCTCCAGTTGCTGACCTTCTTTATCAAGAGTAGCCACCGAAAATACAAGCACAAGGAAGAGCGCAGCTAACAAAACGCAGACACCCATCAGTTTACCCATCTGCTCCTTGGGTATACGACCGATGAACATCATAATAAACACCACACCGAAAAGTAGCAAAGCTGTTGAAAGGTTTTCCATACCAATCAATACAACTGAGGGCACCACAAGGAAAAGTACATACTTCATAGCCAACGGATCGGCACCACTGCCATCCTCGCGTTGCATAGCACTAAGCACCTGTGCCGTAGCCAGTACCATCGTACCTTTTGCAATCTCTGAAGGTTGGAAAGTAAAGCCCGGCAACTGAATAACTCGATTGGCACCATTGATGCTCTCACCACCTATGAGCACCCAGAGTAAAGTGGCATAGGTAATGATAAGCAAAATGGGTGTCATCAGTTTAAAGTATCGGCAAGGAATATTTAGTGTGATTATCATAACCACCAAACCCGCCAATATCATTGTTGTATGGTAGATCAAAGGCCCTATATAATTATGGGTCTTATAAGTCAGCGTACTCGATGCCGAGAATACCTCAATAATACTGATCAAACAAAGGAAAAGGAACACCGTCCAAATGCCTTTGTCACCCTTAAAGAGATTGCCGATTCTATTTTCCATTCTTTTCTTCTTTCATTGATAGTTGCTATGACACTATGTATATAGTACTACTGCCACTATAATTCTATAGATTCCTCACCAGTTCCTTAAATTGTTCGCCACGGTCTTCCATATTTTTAAATAAGTCAAACGATGCGCAACAAGGGGAAAGCAGCACAGTTTCTCCTGATTGAGCCAGCGCATAACAGGCATCCACACACTCACGCATTGAGTGGGTATCACGTACAGGGATACCCAAATTATCGAAGTTATCATGTAACTTCTGGTTGTCGGCACCCAGATAGACCAATGCTGAACATTTTTCACAGATAAGCGGTTTGATAGGATCATAATCATTTCCTTTGTCCTTACCACCCACAATAAGCACCACACGTGTTTTCATCGAATCGAGGGCATACCAACAGGCATCCACGTTGGTGGCCTTCGAGTCATTCACATAGTGGACCCCACGCACAGTAGCCACTTTTTCCAGACGATGCTCCACGCCTGGGAAATCGCTAAGTGACTGGCGGATGATCTCTTTCTTAATATTGGCGATGTTACCGGCAATGCCAGCAGCCAGTGAGTTATAGATATTGTGGCGACCCGTCAAACTTAGAAATTCCTGCTCCATATTGAAAGGCTCAGGTTGCTCTATGGTGTATTGTCCTTTCTCAATATAACCAATAGAACCTTTCTCCTTCAATTCTGAGAATGGAAACTGAATAGCCT
Organism: uncultured Prevotella sp.; assembly: GCA_947174835.1. GTDB lineage: Bacteria > Bacteroidota > Bacteroidia > Bacteroidales > Bacteroidaceae > Prevotella. The sequence continues at coordinate 25,612 of CAMWKM010000007.1, read as the reverse complement.
TTATATCGTATTTCTTCAGTTCACGCTGAATGATAGGATCATCATTCCAATAAATAAAAGCATCCTGTGGTGTCTGATTCTGGATTATGCGCATTTTAGCATCTACGTAGTTCTGCATCTCGAAGTTGTAGCGATCCAGATGATCGGGCGTAATGTTTAGTAAGATAGCAATGTTAGCATGGAAATCATACATATTATCAAGCTGAAACGATGACAACTCAATGATATAATAAGCATGCGGATCTTCAGCTACCTGCAAAGCCAGCGAGTTACCGATGTTACCAGCCAGCCCAGCATCATAGCCAGCCTTCTTGAATATATGGTAGATGAGAGAGGTGGTCGTGGTCTTACCATTTGACCCCGTGATGCAGATCATCTTCGAGTCGGTGTAGCGACCAGCAAACTCAATCTCGCTAATGATACCGATACCCTGATTCTTGGCTTTCTGCACCATCGGAGCCGTATCAGGAATGCCAGGACTCTTGATAATCTCATCAGCATTAAGGATAAGCGCCTCAGTATGTAATCCCTCCTCCCATTCAATATGGCGCTCGTCAAGCATTTGCTTATAACGTGGAGCTATTTTCGACATATCTGATACGAACACATCGAAGCCCTTTTTCTTAGCTAGTACGGCAGCACCGGCTCCACTCTCACCGGCTCCCAGTATAACGATTCTTTTCTTCATCTTATCTTCAGTGTTATGATTGTAAATGCCGCCAAAATAATCGTCACAATCCAAAAGCGAATAGTAATCTTCGCCTCATGGAACGGACGACGAGGCCAGCCTTTCAATATATAGCGCGACGTTTGATCAAGTTGAGAGTCAAGTCTGCGGAAAGTATCATGAATAGGTGTCGCACGAAATACGCGAACTCGCTGTCCTTTCCGCTTCATCCACTTAAACCACTGAGTCTGAATGATGACGCTCAAACTCTCTACAAAGAAGATGCCACAAAGAATAGGCAACATCAGTTCTTTATGAATGATAACGGCGCAAACGCCAATAATGCCACCAATGGTCAATGAGCCCGTATCGCCCATAAATATCTGAGCAGGGAAGGCATTGTACCAAAGGAAACCAATCATAGCACCCACAAAAGCACAGAGGAAAACCACCAGTTCTTCACTATGAGGAATATACATAATATCAAAATAGGAGGCATACCCGATATGCGACGACACATAGGCAAAGATACCCAATACTACACCAATAATAGCAGAGTTACCCGCACACATACCATCCAAACCATCATTCAGATTAGCACCATTCGAAACAGCCGTCACCACAAAGATGGTAACCAACACAAAGAGAATCCAACCTGCAGCAACCTTATACTTACCAACAAACGACATTAGCTCCGAATAACTCAGATTATGATGCTTAGTAAAGGGGATTGTCGTCTTCAGTGACTTATGAGCTACCGCTTCATGTTTTACCAACTCAGTACGAGGCTGCTGTGGGTCATTGATATTTTCCCGCATAACCACATCAGGACTCAGATAGAGTACCAATCCAACAATGAAGCCAATGGAGACCTGCCCAACAATCTTATATCTACCTTTGAGCCCTTCTTTATTTTTGCGGAATATCTTGATATAGTCGTCCATGAAACCAAGGAAACCCAGCCACACGGTTGTGACAACCATTAAAATAAGATAAACATTGCGGATACGACCAAGCAACAAGACAGGTATGAGGATTGATACAATGATAACAATACCTCCCATCGTGGGTACTCCCCTTTTCTGTGTACCAAACGGATCAATAGCAGGATCACGTTCTGTCTCAAAAATCTTCCTACGCTTCATAAACTTGATAAACCGCTCACCAAACCAAGCAGAGATCATCAGTGACAGTATCAGAGACAACAAGGCACGGAATGAAATGTAACTCCACAAGTGACTGCCTGGGATATTGAACTGTTCGAGAAATCGGAAAAGGTAATATAACATCTCAAATATTAGTGTTTAATAAAGTGAACTTAAATCTGAAAGAACTCACGCACCACTTCACGGTCATCAAAATGATGCTTCACGCCCTTAATCTCCTGATAGTCCTCATGCCCCTTGCCGGCAATGAGAATAACATCACCCTTCTGGGCTAACATCACAGCCGTCTTAATAGCCTCACGACGGTCTACAATGCTGATGACCTTCTTCATCTGTTTCTGATCAAGCCCAGCCAACATATCATTGATGATATCCTGAGGCTCCTCGAAACGAGGATTATCACTCGTGATAACCACACGGTCACTCTGTTTCACAGCCTCTTGAGCCATCAGAGGACGCTTACCCTTATCACGATTACCACCTGCACCACAGACCGTAATAATCTTCCCATCTTTTCCGTCAAGCACCTCATGGATAGCCTTCAATACATTCTCCAGAGCATCTGGTGTATGAGCATAGTCGACCACTGCCGTAAACCCTTCAGATGAGTGAATAGGTTCCAGTCGACCGGCAACGCTCTTCAGCGTGCTCAGCACCACAAGAATCTCCTCAGGATTCTGTCCCAACATCACAGCAGTACCATAAACAGCCAGCAAGTTGCTCACATTGAACTTGCCAATGAACTGAACACCGACCTCATGACCATCAATATCAAGATACATTCCCTCAAAGTGACATTCGATGGAACGAGCTTTGAAATCGGCCATTGTACGAGTAGAATAGGTTTTCACCGTAGCCTTAGTATTCTGAACCATATACATTCCGTTCTTATCATCAACATTCGTAATGGCAAAGGCACCTTTTGGCAACATATCGAAGAAAGCCTTCTTTGCATCACGATAGTTCTCTACAGTCTTATGATAGTCCAGATGGTCACGCGTTAAATTGGTGAAGATACCGCCAGCAAACTTCAGTCCGCCAATACGTCGCTGGGCAATAGCGTGACTGGAACACTCCATAAACACATATTGACAACCAGCATCAACCATCTTGCGAAGCAAACGATTCAATTCCACTGGGTCGGGTGTAGTATGACTGGCAGGCACAGGTTCACCTTCAATGTAGTTACACACCGTTGAAAGTAAACCACACTTGAATCCCAGTTTCCTATACATATTATATAATAAGGTGGCAATGGTCGTCTTACCATTAGTACCTGTCACACCCACCAGCTTTATCTTCGATGTAGGATCTCCCTGAAAGGTCGTAGCCACCTGACCGACAACAGCTTCTGTCGAAGTCACTTGCACATAGGTCACGTTCTCCTTACGCTCCATTGGCAGATCTTCACAAAGAATAGCAGCTGCTCCCTGTTCAATAGCCTTGGCAATATACTGGTGACCATCTGTTTGAGTACCCTTGATGGCCACAAACAAATGACCGCAATCGACCTGACGGGAGTCAATGTCAACATCAGTAATATCAATATTGACCGGACCTTCTACTGTTTTGACAGCCAGATTCTTAATTAGTTCACTCAATTCCATATTTTGTTCTCTTTTATTTCAATTCCAATGTACAGACCATACCCGATTTCAATACAGTCCCTGGCGCAATACTCTGGTGTTTCACACTACCTATGCCAATCAGACGAACCTTCACACCCTGACTCTCTATCCGATAGACTGCGTCACGGGCACCCATACCAATAGTATTGGGCATCACATGCTGCCGAAATTCAGGAGCCTCTATATTTATGTCGCTGGCATTGATATTCAGACGATTCAGGACATAGTTGGCAGCCGTTACATCACCACTCTTTACATCAGGTTGGAAAACAGAGGAAGAGTCACAGGCATCTTCAACACGGAGTTTTAGACTCTTGGCCATCACGCCTTCAGAAATCTTATGAAATACAGCACCCGACATAGCGCCACCCGATGCGGGCAGTCCCAACTTCTTTAAGCAGACAATACAGGTGTATTGAGGATTATCTGCCGGGAAATAACCACAAAAACTCAACCAGTATTCCACCGTGCCGTTTTTGTAGCCGCCATGTCCCTGAGACACTTGAGCCGTACCAGTCTTGCCGGCCACCTGAAAAGAGTGCGAACCAGCCTTTTTGCCAAGTCCCTGACTGACTACATGACGCAAAATAGTCTGCATCGTTCTAATGCTTTGAGGCTTAGCTATCTGATCCTTGATAACCTCTGGCTGAACTGTCGCCACCACCTCGCCATCTTTTATAAACTCTTTTACAAAACGCGGACGCATCATTTTTCCATTATTAGCAATAGCGTTATAGAACGTCACCGTGTTAATGGGGGCGATTTGAGTCTCATAGCCAATACTCATCCAAGGAAGTGTGGTCTTACTCCAATATTTAGCCCGATCAGTTGTCGTGGTGTTCGGCATACGGATATTGGGCGGCAAATAACCAATAAAAGAAAGTTTCAGATCCTCACCGATACCCACCCGGTAAAGTCCTTCCACATACTTAGTAGGATTGGAACCATAGAACTTGTCAATGACATAACTCACACCAATGTTACTACTAACCTCCAGCGTACGAGCCACATTGATATCGCCATAGCCACCATGATGCCAGTTATGATCCTTCATATTAGCACCATGCATCTTCATCACTCCATTACCGGTAGGAATAACGAAATTCGTATCAACCACTCCATCATCAAGAGCAACCAAGAAAGAGGCAGTCTTAAAGACTGAACCCGGTTCACAGCGATAACTGATAGCATCGTTGTAGAGCTCATGATATTCTCCATCAGCCCCACGACGCATATTAACAATAGCCTTAACGTCACCAGTCTTCACTTCCATCAAGATAGTCACACCCATCGAAGCATTCCACTTCTTGAGTTCTTCAACCAGCGCCTGCTCTGCCAAATCCTGCATACTCACATCAATAGTTGTGACGATGTCAGCCCCATCAATAGGAGGAGTCATAATGAAGGGTACTACCTTATTAAGTACTTTCTGTTTGCGCTGAATACCCATCTTGCCACGAAGCAACGAGTCATAGTAAAGTTCAAGCCCGAAACGAGCAGTATCTCTGCCACCCTCAAAACTACGGATACCACCTATGGTACGTTCTGCCAGTGAGCCGAAAGGACGACGACGAGCCTCAAACTTCTCGTAATGGAAGCCACCCTTATTAGCCGGCAGATTGAAAAAAGGTAACTCAGCCACCTCACAATAGGTACTGTAACTTATACGCTTTGGCCAAACGGCCCAATGACGGGCACCTACCGTCTTGACACCGGTCTTCGGATTCACAATCACCTTATTACGTCCCTGTTCAAGACGAGTCTTGAATTGCTCTGCCGTCCATGCAGGGAAGATGGTATGAAGCCCCTCACAGAGACTATCCAGATTATTACGCCACAGGGTATCACGCTTGTGCACCCAAGCAGTATCTTCATTGCCACCGGCCTGATAGTCCATAAAGATTTTATACTCAGGAATACTACTGGCCAGCAACTGTCCGTCACAGCTTAAGATATTGCCACGATTTGGACGCACACTGTCGCAATCACTCTTCAAACTATTAGCCACCGTCTCCCAATAGCTTTTCTTGGCAGTCATCATGTAGCCAGCCTTGGCAATCACTGCCACACCTACCAGTGTCAGCAACACAGCCACTATCAGATATCGCTGCATCACTTTGTCTTTGTTGAACTTACTCATACGCTTCTCCTCTACTTCATTCCTCGGGTACTTCAATGATAAACGGTGGCTGATCGCTAATCTTCAGCAACGTGTCCTGATTCAGACGGAGCACATTACTCTGACGGCACATCTCAGTTAGATCACTCGAACTGGACATAGCCTTATATTTTGCCTTTGCCAATTCGCCTTCCAGACGGTTGATCTCAATAACATCCTGTTGGCATTGGTAGCGGAAACCTATATAAACAGTCGTAATGATGACAACCAGCAGGATAAGCATCACATGATGGCGGACAAGCGTAAAAAGATAATCACCACCCACAATCTGGCGCAAAGAAAGTGAACTAACGGGGGCATCGTCGTCCTCGCTAATCTGCTCCTTCATTCGCTGCAGAGCCGAAGGCTCCTTGACCTTTGGCTGATCTTCCGCTTTCTGGGGCTGTTCTTCTGTCACCTCAACAGCCAAAACTTCTTCTACTTTCGGCTGCAGGTCTTTCTCGTCATCTGCCATATACCTGTCTATATCTTTTCTGCTATTCTCAATTTGGCACTTCTACTTCTCGGATTCCTTTCCAACTCCTCATCGGAAGGTGAGATAATCCTATTACTAATAAGGTGTAAGGGCGATTTTACACGACCGAAAAAATCCTGTTCGACCTTTCCTTCTGCATTACCAGTACGCATCACATTCTTCACAATACGATCCTCCAACGAATGATAAGTAATCACACTTAGTCGACCGCCCGGCCTGAGTAGCTGACTGGCTCCCAACAACATTTCGCGCAAGGCATCCATTTCATGGTTCACCTCGATGCGTAGAGCCTGAAACATCTTTGTAATCTCCTTTTTCTCCCGCTCCCGAGCAAAGAGATGCTCCGTCACCGTCAACAGTTGGGCTGTGGTCTCAATAGGTTTCTGCCGACGAGCCTTAACCAACATCGCAGCCAGCTTTCTGGCGTTCTTCAACTCTCCAAAAAGATAGAACACATCGGCCAACTGTTCCTCCGTATATTCATTGACCACCTCAGCAGCTGTCATCCCCGCGCGCTTGTTCATTCGCATATCAAGGGGAGCATCGTATCTGAATGAGAATCCACGCGACTCATCATCAAAATGGTGTGACGAAACCCCCAAGTCAGCCAAGAGACCATCAATGCCATCCACCCCATAGTAGCGCATCCACTGCTTCAGATATCTGAAATTGCTACGCACGAACGTGAATCTATCATCATCCACAATATTCAACTCAGCATCGGTATCTTGATCAAAGCTATACAGATGCCCATTTACGCCCAAACGGGAGAGAATCTCCTTCGAATGGCCGCCACCACCAAAGGTGACATCAACATAGATGCCATCGGGCTGGATATCCAGCCCGTCAACGCTTTCCTTCAAAAGGACAGACACGTGATATGTCTCTGCTGTTTTGATCATGTCCGTTAGAGGCTGGTAGTCATCAATTCTTTTAATTTCGCTGCGAACTCCTCGGCTGAGAGGAATGGCTCTGTGGTCTTTTCCACCGCCCATATTTCTATTGCGTCATTAACGCCTATGAAGCGTACCGACTGGCTGATGTCCGCCATCTGCAAATAGCGCTTCGGTATTAGAAAACGGCCATTGCCATCGAGTGTCAGCACTTCCACTTCCGACACATACTGCCGTAGCACCTGCTGACCCACATCGTCCCATTCATTAATCTTCGCCAAAAGGGCATCCATTTTACGATTCCAAGTACTCTCAGGATAGAGCACCAGACAGCGCTGGTGCACATCCTTGCGCAACACCAACACCTCTTCGCCTTCTCCCTGCAACACCTTACGGAATGTGGCAGGCAGGAAAACGCGGCCCTTAGCATCGGTCTTTGCTTCTATATTACCTAAAAATCGCATACGAACATTATTAAATGAAGACTTCGGTGCAAAGTTAAGCATTTTACTCCACAATCCCCCACAATTCTCCACATTATTTTCTAAAAAAGTTCTGTTTTTTCACTTTTTAACCTCTTTAGCCATTCTTTGTTACACATTTAGAGACTTTTGTGCAATTCATTTATGCTCCTATAGCGCACTATCTCAATAGGCAAAAGAACTAAATAAGTGTAAAAATGAGTTTTTTTCACAAAAAAAGATAACGGATGTGAAAGTTTTTCCGTAAATTTGCACGGCAATATCATGTACGGCTTATGCCAAGAGGCACGAAATGAAAAAAACAATTGACATCGATCAGATTCTCAAATCAAAGATGGGAAAGAAGGCACGGTGGGTTCCGCGTCCATTGGTTTGGTGGCTCCGACATATTGTACACGAGAAACAAGTGAATGATTTCCTATGGGACGTGCGTGACCTTAAGGGCACGGAATGGTTGCAAGCCTGCATAAAATTTTTGGACGTGACACTGATTGTGAAAGGTTTAGAGAATATGCCAGCCAAAGACGATCCCCAAAGATATACCTTTGTCAGCAACCATCCTTTGGGTGGTATTGATGGCGTAGCTATCGGTTCCATTATCGGAGAGCATTACGATGGACAATTCCGCTATCTTGTCAACGACTTGCTGATGAACCTCCCCGGACTGGCTCCACTCTGCATTCCTATCAACAAGACAGGCAAACAAGGACGCGATTTCCCAGCTATGGTGGAAGCCGGATTCCAAGGATACAGCCACATTTTGATGTTTCCCGCAGGGCTATGCTCACGAAAAAGAAACGGCATCATACGCGATCTGGAATGGAAAAAGACTTTTGTCAGCAAAAGTATAGAATATCAGCGCGACATCGTTCCCATCCATATCGAAGGCCGTAACAGTAATTTCTTCTATCGTCTGTCAAACATCAGCGACCGCTATTTCAAGAAAGTCAATATTGCCATGCTATTTTTGGCCGATGAAATGTTCAAGAACACGGGCAAGACATTTACGATCACTTTCGGGAAACCCATCCCCTGGCAATCGCTAACAAACGAGAAAACACCGATAGAATGGGCGAATTTCATTAAGGAAGAAGTTTATAAACTACCACAAAGACAAAACTAAAAGCAAAGACAAACAATAACAATGGAACTCCCTATCATTGACCCCGTACCAGTTGAAGCGCTCAAGAAAGAACTGACACAAGATCTGCAGTTGCGCATGACGAACAAAAGCAACAATCAGATTTTCATCCTGACGGCTCATCAGGCACCTAACGTGATGCGCGAAATAGGTCGGTTGCGCGAAATAGCTTTTCGTGAGGCTGGTGGCGGAACCGGTAAGGAAGTGGACATCGACGAGTTCGATACCTGCGAGAACTGCTATAAGCAGCTGATTGTCTGGAATCCTGAGGTCGAAGAAATCATCGGTGGCTACCGCTATCTGGAGGGTAGCAAATGGGAAATCGACGAGAAGGGACAACCTAAATTGGCAACCAGTCACATGTTCCATTTTTCAGAAAAGTTCCTAAAAGAGTATATGCCTTATACCATTGAGTTAGGACGTTCGTTTGTCAGCCTACCTTACCAGAGCTCAAAGATGGGTTCCAAGAGTCTCTTTGCCCTTGACAATCTTTGGGATGGTCTGGGTGCCCTGACTGTTATCATGCCTGATGTCAAATATTTCTTTGGCAAAATGACGATGTATCCCAGTTACATCCGTGAAGGACGCGACATGATTCTATACTTTCTCAGAAAGCACTTTGACGACAAGGAGAACTTGGTTGTACCGATGAAACCGCTGGAAATTGAAACGCCTGAGGAAGACTTGGCAAAAATATTCTGCAAGAATGACTTCAAAGAAGACTATCGGATACTTAACCATGAGATACGTTCCTTAGGCTACAATATTCCACCATTGGTCAATGCCTATATGAGTCTGTCACCTACGATGAAACTTTTTGGTACTGCCATCAACTATGGTTTTGGTGATGTAGAAGAGACTGGCATACTCATTGCCATGGATGAAATATTGGAAGACAAGCGTGTGCGCCATATTGATTCGTTTATCAAGGAGCATCCGGAAGCCTTGAAAATCACAAGCGGTGCCAACAAAGTCATATACAAAGAAGCGTAAGCCTTGACTATAGATTTAATTTTATGCTTTCAATGGCATAAGTCTTAAATAGTGTTACTATAGTGTTTACGCTATCTAAGTATCATACTTACGAGGTCTTACTATATGGTTTACGAGGCGCAAATAGCATACTTTCCAAACTCTTAGAAGTTAAATTTACTTTTGCAGTTATGAAACTAAGACCGGCACTTTTGTTTATTTCATTATATTACAGTATTTTCCTGCCGTGCACGTTAGCACAGTCTTTCAGTTCATGGCGTCATCCATCCGGAGAATATCGCATGAAGACATGGTGGTTCTTTGGTTATGGTGCAACCAATGACGATGGTATAGTGGCCGATGTCAAGGCTTTGCGAGAGGCCGGTTTTGGCGGTGTGGTATATTATGACCAAAATCACTTTAGAAATCCTAAGGACAATGATGCAGAGGACGGCTTTTCTCCAGAATGGTGGAGGCACCTTAAGCTTGCGGCTAATGAGGCTCAAAAGGCCGGACTGACGTTTGAAATCAATATATCAAACGGCTATGTGGCTGGCGGAAAGTGGATTAATACGGATCATGCCATGCGGAGAGTGGCTTCCGATACATGTAGAATTGTGTCCGATGGTGTGACACCTTTAGATATAAATGCTATTAAAGCAGGATTGCCGTCGCGTCCTTCACATTGCAAGACAATAGCACTGATGGCATTGCCTTGTAAGAAAAACGACGATAAAATGCGGCATTTTACCGCTCGCTACAAACCAAAAGGAAAAGGACGCAACGGAGCTATGCAACGGCCAGACAATGACTCTGTTGTCGATAACAATGGGTTCCGTGGCTATGGTTTCAACCGATTGCCGGACATTGGAGTATTGCAGGTAAGCGACGACAGTATCGTATGGTGTGACGTAATGAGTATTAAACCGATGTATGCCGGTCAAGGGGCGTATCCATTACGCACCAATGCCTTTGTTCCCACATCGGGAAAGCATTGGAGAGTTATGTATTCCGGAACGGACACGCTGCGTTATTGGAGTGTAGGGACAGAGGCTAAACTGGACCGTTGGGAGGAATGTGCTGCCTTACACTCAGACTTTGCTGACGGAGAAGTCACACCTGACTATGATGCAACAGACATCATCCGTCTTAATGATATTATAAGGCTTGACGGCATCCGTTCGGATTGTTATGCAAACATAGTACTTCCTGAAGGAACATGGACGATATTATGGTTGTATTCTGATATAACTGGGGCAAAGTCGAAGCATGGCCGGCAGAACCTATTGGGGTATGAATGTGATAAATTGTCTGTTGAAGCGGCCAATTTACATTGGGATAGCTATGTTCAGCCGATACTTGACAGCCTTCGTTCTGCAAATATTAACAATGTATGTGGAGTTACAATGGATTCGCACGAGGGTGGTTCGCAGAATTGGACTCCCCTTATGCTTGATGAATTTAAAAGCCGACGAGGATATGATTTAGCACCATATTTGCCTGTTTTAGCCGGATACATAGTAGAATCAAAAGAGAAAACCATAAAGGTACTGAAGGATTTGCGTAGAACTATCAGCGATTGTATGACGGACAATTATTATGGTACATTTCAAAAACGCGCTTCAGAGAATGGACTTGTATTCACTGCTCAGGCTATAGGAAATGCTCTTTGTATCACAGGCGATGCTATAGCAGTGAAGAAAGTAGTAGACAAACCGCAGGGAGAATTTTGGACATATCAACGTGACGGTGCTTACGACGTGAAAGATTGTTCTTCTGCAGCCCATCTTTATGGCAAACCTATAGCATCGGCTGAAGCCATGACCGATGCAGAATATAAAGATAATCCGGCAGATTTGAAGCACGTAGCCGATATCGCCTTTGCTTTTGGCGCACAGGAATTTGTAGTGTGTGCTACCCCACACATGCCAGATGTATCGCCAGTTGCACCATACGTTGCCGGCAGAGAGTATGCTATAAACCGTTCCAATCCAAAATGGAATGATATGAAACCTGTTTGGGAGGCTGCTGCACGCAGTATGTATATGCTTCGTCAAGGGAAAGCTGCTCCGGATGTTTTGATATATTTGGGCGATGATGTCCCGATAAAGACACTCACACACCGTTTACCTGAGGGTTTGCAAGGACTTGATTGGGATGTGTGTACAACAGATGCCATGTTGCATTGCACTGATTACATACGACAGACATATAAGGCTGTATTGGTAGCCAAGGGAGTTGAGATACCGGAAGAAGTACGTGATATACTTGAAGAATTAGAGAGAACAGGTATTACTACGTTGGATTCGGGGACAGATGTCATACGTCCTATTGTTGTTTCTTCTGACAACATAGTACATACGCACCGTACAATGGATGGTAAGGAAATGTTTTTCCTGGCGAATATTGGTGAAACGGATCAGGATGTAACTATAAGATTCATCGCCTCACCACGCAAAATTGAAGTATGGCGAACAAGAGACGGATCAAGAGAAAGACAAAAAGCACTCTCGGACGGTACTTTCGTCATACGCTTTCAAGGTAATGAATCTGTGTTTGTCTTATTTTGACTGCACATTTCATAGCCTTAAAAGCATTGGAATCTAAGATATTTACAAGAAAATGTTTTGAAGAAAGAGCATCACTAATCCACATCTTCACGGACGAAATCAGGACGGACATCGGGCTGCTCAGTACGAATCTCAATATCCGCAAACTTGATATTGCGAGCATGACAGACATAAAAGCCCTTAGCAGGCAGGTTGCCCCACATTGTAGCCTCTGGATATTCCTTCTCCTTCTCATCTTTGATAGAGTCAGCAATAGCCGACAAATCTGCTTCCTTGACACCACCTTTGTGATGCAGGGTGATACGCGACAATGAAACATTCTCAACGGGATAGCCCGGCAAACCTGTGATACTACAGCCTATAGAACCGGCACGATAGATCTGAATATTATCAAGATGGACACCACTGATGCGTCCCACATGGTCTATAGGTACGATCTTACCTGCATTCAAGTCTTCGGCAATATAACCTCGTCCACGATTTCCTAAACGGACAAAGATGGGCGACTCGGTACCCTCGACAGTAATATTCGAGACATTGACATTCTCCAACACTCCTCCATCAACGATTTCCAATGAAATGGCCGATATGCCTATCCACTGTCCGAAGAACCTTTCTTTTTGGTCGCTACTGGGTTTTACAACAATTCCACGAATATTGATATTGCGGAAGCCACCATTGGTCTCTGTACCCAGTTTAATGGCATTGCAATGACTCGACACCACACAATCGCTGATGGTGATATTCTCACAAAGACGGGGAGAGGTGCTTTTCAAGGTGATGGCATCATCATCAGAATCAGCCATCATCCCCTTCACCACCACATCGTGACAGCCATCCAGATCAAGCGCATCATTATTATAGTTATTACGATTAAAAACTCTGATTCCATCGATCATAACCTGATCGCAAGCCAAATAGTGTTGCATCCAGCAACCAGAGTTTTTAAGTGTGATATCCTTGATGGTAATATGACGACTTTGAATGAAACGCAACAGATGAGGACGGGTGATACCCTCATCATTCCACGACAATTTCTCAAAAGCCCGTCCGCGTCCATCAATCGTACCATAGCCATCAATGACCACATTCTCTACTGAATCGGCATAGATCAACTGGATAGTCTCGGTATGAGTTCGCAATGATACATAACTGGACTTCACACGTTTGTAGTCTTTCAGGTCGGTTGATCCATAAAGCGTAGCCCCCTGTTCCAGATGCAGGTTGACATTGCTGCGCAGTATAATGGTGCCCATCATGAACTCACCGGCAGGCACCACCACACGCCCACCACCCTCGTTGGCGCACTGATCAATGGCATTTTGGATGCCCCACGTACTGTTGAATTCCAGATTGTTATTGGCACCATAGTCCATAATATTATAGTCCTTAGCCTGTAGACTGAGAGCAGTCATTACCAAAAGGGTAGTCAGCAGTTGTCTCATATCAGCGTTTATTTTGTTTTCGTAGCCTTAACGAAATACCATATCAATAACAAATAAGCAACAAGGGCACAAGCCTCACTCAACGGATTAGCCAACCACGACTCGCTGATGGGGTTGAAACCACCGAAGCGTAGCAACGCACTGACCACTCCCATCAAGGCACCACCGGCAATAAACCCAGAGGCAATGAGCGTACCTTTCTCACCACGAGCATCATTCTCGGTCTTATTTTTCGAGCGCGAAGTGACATACCAATTGATAGCACCGCCAACGAGCAAAGGTATATTCAGTTCCAAAGGTATGAACATACCCAAGGCAAAAGCCAGAGCAGGAATCTTACACAGCGTCAGCACTATGGCCAAGACAGCACCAATGCCATAAAGCAACCAAGGTGCACCCGCACCATTCATCATCGGCTCAATGACTGCCGCCATTGCATTGGCCTGAGGAGCCACCAGATGTCCCTCCTGATTGGGGTCGAAACCATAAGTCTGGTTCAACAGCATCATCACCCCCCCCACTGTGGCAGCGCTGACCAGTGTGCCCAAAAACTTCCATTGCTGCTGCTTACGAGGTGTAGAGCCTAACCAATAGCCTATTTTCAGATCGGTGATAAAACAGCCTGCCATCGACAATGCCGTACAAACCACACCGCCCATAATCAATGCAGCAAGCATACCGCCAGATCCATTCAGCCCAACGGCAGCCATTACCACTGAGGCTAAGATCAGTGTCATCAGCGTCATGCCACTCACAGGGTTTGACCCCACAATAGCTATGGCATTGGCTGCCACAGTGGTGAACAGGAAAGCAATGACCGTCACCAGCAGAATAGCCACTACGGCAAATGTCACGTTGTGCATCACGCCCAGCCAAAAGAACACGAAAGTAATCAGCAAAGCCGACAATGATGCGATGCCAATGAACTTGAACGAGAGATCTCTATCGGTGCGAAGTGTATTGTTCTGCAAATCATCCTTACCACCTTTCATCTCCTTGGCAGCCAGCCCAACGGCATTTTTGATGATGCCCCACGAGCGGATAATACCGATTACACCGGCCATTGCGATGCCGCCAATACCGATGGAACGGGCATAAGTCTTAAAAATCTCCTCAGCCGACATATCACCGACAGCCGTTGTGGCCTCCACTCCACCCAAGCTCAGGACTTGATCACCAAAAATCAGAGCCATACCCGGCACGATGAGCCACCAAACTGCCACCGAACCCAGACATATATAGATGGCATAGCGCAAGCCAATAATATAACCCAGACCCAGTACTGCGGCAGAGGTATTGCACTTGAACACCAGTTTAGTTTTATCGGCAAGCAGTTCACCCCAACCGATCATGCGGCTGGTAACCGTCTCGTTCCACCATCCAAAAGTAGCCACGATGAAATCATAGAAGCCACCTACCAATCCTGCCAATAGGAGAGGCTTCGACTGGTCACCACCTTTGGCACCACTAACCAATACCTGCGTAGTGGCCGTTGCCTCCGGGAAGGGATACTTGCCGTGCATCTCCTTGACAAAATACTTGCGGAAAGGTATCAGGAACAGAATACCGAGAATACCGCCAAGTGCCGAGGCCATGAAGACTTGCAGGAACGATGCCGACATATCGGGATATTTGGCCTGAAGAATATAAATGGCAGGTAGCGTGAAAATGGCACCGGCCACCACGGCACCGGAACAGGCACCGATAGACTGGATAATGACATTCTCACCCAAAGCCTTCGAACGATGGGCGGCAGTCGAGACACCCACAGCAATAATGGCAATGGGAATAGCAGCCTCAAACACCTGACCGACTTTCAGTCCCAGATAGGCTGCGGCTGCCGAAAAGAGCATAGCCATCAACACACCCCATGTCACTGACCATGTATTCACCTCAGGAAAACTGCCATGAGGCGACATCAGTGGCTGATAATTCTCTCCGTCCTTCAACTCACGAAACGCATTCTCAGGAAGTTGCTCCCCAATCTGCATATTATTGTTTTCATTCAACTTCGTTTCCATATTCTTCACTTTGCATCTTTGATTCTGTTAAGAGCCTCCATCAGCACACTGCGAGGACAGGCAATATTCAAGCGGATATAGCCCTCACCCGATTCCGGTCCGTACATTGTACCGGGGTTTACCCACACTTTCGCCTTGCTAAGCAGTTGATCGGCATAGGCTTGAGAAGAGAGCCCCAAAGCCGATATATTGATCCACGGCAGATAAGTGCCTTCCATAGGACCTACCTTCCATTCCGACAGATGACTCTCGGCAAACTGACAAAGAGCCTGATAGTTGCCCCACACATACTGGTTCAACTCGTCAATCCAGTCCTCACTCTCGTTGTAGGCCGCCATCAATGCCACCGGTCCAAAAGGATTCACATCGCACACCTCATTGATATTGATGACCCGATCCAGTCGGCGGCGCCATTCCGGTTGCGCACAAATGATATTGGCTATTTGCAGACCGGCAATATTAAACGACTTAGAGGAAGAGTTCAAGATAACACTGTTCTGTCGGCAAGCCTCGCTGACCGCAGCAAAAGGCTGGAACTTATGACCGGGCATAATGAGTTCGCAATGAATCTCATCGCTCACCACCTTGACGCCATATTTCAAGCAAAGCTCGTTCATCCTGCTCAGTTCCTCTTTCGTCCATACTCGTCCGGTCGGATTATGAGGATTGCAAAGCAGGAACACGGTGGTTTTCTCATCAGCACATTTCGCTTCAAAATCATCCCAATCCACCTGCCAACGGCCATCACGCAGCACCAAGAATGTCTCCAACACCTCACATCCACTGTTACGGATGGACGAGAAGAAGCAATTATAATCAGGCGACAACATCAGCACTTTCTCACCGGGCATGGTCAATGCCTGTAGTGCTACTGCCGTTGCGGGAACAACTCCTGTTGTATAAAGGATCTCTTCACGTTGGATTGTCCATTGATGGCGTCGATAAAACCACGAAATAATGGCTTCGTAGTAGTCTTCCGTCACTACTGCATAACCAAAGACACCATGTTCGGCACGTTTACGGACAGCCTCCTGGATGGCAGGGGCTGCCTTGAAATCCATATCGGCCACCCACAAGGGAATCACATCAGACGACGGACATTCGTCCCACTTTACACACCTTGTTCCGCGGCGGTCTACTATTTCATCAAAATTGTACTTCATACTCTCGTCTCTATAACACAATTGGCTGGTTGTTTGATATTCTTGTCAATCGTAACACTACCGATGGAATCAGCTAAAATATGACCACTTGTAGGATTCTTGATATTCTCTATATGCCCCTTGATATCGGCTTCCACATTGCTATACTCAAACACGCGGTCACAATCTGGAGCAAACGTACAATTCTCCAGCACCAGATTATCGGCATAACAAAGCAACTGCTCACCAGACAGATGGCAGTTCACCAGCCGCACGTTTTTCGTATGCCAAGCCAAATACTCACCATCGAGCGTAGAGTCGTAGATGGTAATGTTCTCACACTCCCAGAACGAATCCTTCGTCACAATCTTGGCGTTGCGGAGTTCCACATTCTTGCAATACTGGAACACATACTTTGAGTCGCTCACAAAACCGTCAATCCTAATATTCTCCGAGAACATAAAAGGATAGGTTCCATCGTGAATTTCCAAATTCTTAGCCTCAATATTACGACATTTCCAGAAGGTTTCGTCGGCATCGTTGATGACCACGTTCTCCAACTTGATATCGTTCATCTCACGAAACATCTTTGGTCCGTCAATACGTGTGTCCTTCATTTCCAGATGATCGCTGTACCACAAAGCGGAACGAGCACCCACGTCAAACTGGCAACGGGTTATTTTAAAGCCATGAACATGCCAGAAAGGATACTTGCCCCAAAACCGGCAATCCTCGGCCTCAATATTCGAGCACTCCTTGACAGCGCTCTCACCATCACCGATAGTCACTTGTTCCAATCGGACGTTATGCATTTCAAAGAGCGGTCGCTCACCCTCAAAATGCTGTTTTCTAATTATCTCCATAACTCTATTTATTATAATTTGCGGTGCAAAATTAGGTATTTTTTTTGAATTATGAGCCTGTCGGGTATAGAAAATAAAGAAATGCCCAGCACAAAAAAACTTAATTCTTGATTGGCTCATCGAATTTTGTAACCTTTGCTTTCGGATAATTCTTATTTTCTTTGTATCTTTGCACCGCAATTTAATTCGAATTAAAATGAAGATAGCTTTAATCGGCTACGGCAAGATGGGTAAGATGATTGAGGAGATCGCCATCAGCCGAGGTCATGAAATTGTGAGTATCATTGATGTTGATAATCAACAAGACTTTGACAGCGAGGCTTTTGCATCGGCAGATGTAGCCATCGAGTTTACCAACCCTATGGCAGCCTATGGCAACTACCTGAAGGCATGGGCCAAGGGTGTAAAGGTGGTCAGTGGCTCGACCGGCTGGATGAAGGAGCACGGCGATGACGTGAAGCAGGCCTGCGAGAAGGGGAAGACATTGTTCTGGGCTTCGAACTTCTCAATCGGTGTGGCCATCTTCTCTGCCGTAAACCGATACCTGGCCAAGATTATGAACCAGTTTCCACAGTACGACGTGGAGATGGAGGAGACCCACCACGTGCACAAATTGGATCATCCCAGCGGCACGGCCATCACACTGGCCGAGGAGATTGTAGAACGTCTGGACCGTAAGGAGGACTGGGCTGAAGACACGACCGACCCGAAACTACTGCGCGTGGACCATATCCGTCGCGGAGAGGTGCCTGGCATTCACACCATCCGCTACGACAGCGATGCCGACATTATCAGCATCACCCACGATGCCCATTCGCGTCGCGGATTTGCACTGGGTGCTGTTTTGGCGGCAGAATACACCAAGGAACACCAAGGGTTGCTGACCATCAGTGATATGTTTAAATTCTAAGGGGGCACAATCATGATGAAGAAAGAAAAGAAAAAAACGGATATAAAAAAGCAGTGGGCCAAGTTTGTCATTGTGCTGATACTCTATCTGCTATTCCTCCTTTGGGTAAAGTCGTGGCTGGGCCTCATCGTGGTGCCCTTCATCTATGATGCCTATATCTCAAAGAAAATCAACTGGAAGTGGTGGCAAGATGCCGAAGGCCCTACTCGCACCATCATGTCGTGGGTCGATGCTATTGTATTTGCACTGGTAGCCGTCTACTTCATCAATCAGTTCTTTTTCCAGAACTACGTCATTCCCTCCAGTTCGCTGGAGAAATCGCTGCTGACAGGCGACTACCTCTTCGTGTCGAAGGTCAGCTATGGTCCGCGCATTCCTGAGACACCGCTGACCGTACCTTTGACACAGCACACGTTGCCCTTCGGTGAAATCAAGTCATACATTGAATGGCCCCACTGGGAGTATCGTCGTGTGAAAGGTCTGGGACAGGTGGAACGCAATGATATTGTCGTGTTCAACTATCCTGCCGGCGACACCATCTTCCTCAACCAACCTTACCAAACAGAGTATTATAGCATCTGTCAGGAGGTGGGCAGGAGCATCTATGACCAAATGAATCCCTTTGCCGAGGATTTGGACTCATTGCCAGTGGAGCAGCAGTTTCAGCGTCTGAGCACCATTCAGCGTCTGGGCTCTGACTATCTGAAGCAGAATCCCAACTTCTGCTACAACGGTGTGAATCCCGTTGGCGAGGTGGGCACCCGTCCCACAGACCGTCGCGAGAACTACGTGAAGCGTTGCGTGGGTCTGCCTGGTGACACGCTGGAAATCAAAGACCGCGTTGTCTATATAGACGGTGTAGCCAACAAAGAGCCTGACCAAGTGCAGTACACCTATTTCGTGAAATTCAACAACATGTCGCCTCTGGCCTTACTGAAAGACGATATGGATGAACTTCGTAAGGAATTAGGCATATCAATCGAGGATGTAGAGAGCCTGAAGCGACTGCAAAACTACGACACAGCCATCGGTTCTGTGCTCAATCCCAAGGTGCTCAGCGAATTTGACGGCTATATGCCACTGACCAACCATGCCGTCAAGGAACTAAAAAATCGCGGTTACATCAGCAATTACCGTGTAGTCACCGACAAGGACATTGAGTCGGGCACCGTCTATCCATTGACCAAGAACAGCGGTTGGACACGCGACAACTATGGTCCGGTATGGATTCCGAAGAAGGGTGAGACCATACACCTGAACATGGACAACATTGCCATCTACGAGCGACCCATCCGTGCCTACGAGAAAAACGAACTGGAGGTTCGCGACGGCAAGATATTCATCAATGGTGAAGAGACCGACACCTATACTTTCAAGATGGATTATTACTGGATGATGGGTGACAACCGCCACAATTCGGCCGACTCGCGCTACTGGGGCTTTGTGCCGGAAGACCATGTCGTGGGTAAACCTATCTTCATCTGGTGGTCAAGCGACCCAGACCGCAGCCTCTTTGGCGGTGGCATCCGTTGGGGACGCTTGTTCAATCTGGTGGACAACATCAAGTAAGATTAGGCTTTGAGAAAGACATTCCGTTTTCTTCTTGTGCTGTTGGCATCGCTCCTACTGATGCTGGTCTTTAGGTCAGTAGGCGCAATGCTGTTGACTGTGGAGGGAAACGGATTGTCGCCTGTGTTCATAGCAGGCGACCGTATATTGGTCAACCGCTGGAGCTACGGCCTGCGTGTGGGTGGTTCTGAAAGCCTGTTCAACTATGGGCGCATCTGCAAACAGCCCATTGCCAAGGGCGATATTGTGGCTTTTGAGAATCCTCAGGACTCCACCCATAACGAAATCCTCATCTGTCGCTGTAAGGCTCTGCCCGGAGACAGCCTGATGATAGATGGCACCATGATGATTATACCAAGTCTGAACAACTGTGCCGAGGCCGACTACTACTGGTTGGAAGCCATCAATCCCAATAATCCTGTCGACTCTCGCTCACTGGGTCTCATTGCCGAAGAACACATCATCGGCAGGGCCGCGTTCATCGTCTACAGCCACGACCCGTCGACTCCTGTCTGGAGCGGCTGGCGTACTGACCGAATACTGTTACCATTATGACCATCGCTCTGCTCTCCACCACCTATTTCGGTCCCGTCCAATGGTATCAGAAGCTCTATCGCCATGACCATATTCTCATAGAGTTGCACGAGACCTTCCCCAAACAGACCTATCGTAACCGCTGCCTCATTGCCACTACCCAAGGCATACAGGCACTGACTGTACCTGTTTCGTTTGGAGAATCCAAACAGATTCGCGACGTTTTGATTTCCGATCATGGCAACTGGCGCCATCTGCACTGGCAGGCATTGCAGTCGGCTTATGGCGAATCACCGTTTTTCGAATTTTACGAGGACGATCTACGCCCTTTCTTTACTGAGCATAACTGGGAGCGACTCTTCGACTACAACGAAGCCATCCGCCAAAAGATGTGCCAATTACTTGACATTCAGCCTCACACAGTTTACACAGAAGAATACGTAAGGCAGCAGGACAATGACTTCCGTGAGGCCATCACCCCCAAACACCCTATCCCCGATTCAGACTTCCAGCCCCGTCGCTATTATCAGGTCTATCAGCAGAAACACGGTTTTCTGCCCAATCTCAGCATTCTTGACCTGCTGTTCAACATGGGGCCTGAGAGCATCTTCTATCTTTAAAAAACGTAAAAAACTGCACGTATTCAAAAAGTTTGCAGTAACTTTGCACCATCAACGATTAAAGACAAAGAATGATGAGTCTTACCAGTATAGCCAGAAACCTCTTCGCCTCACGATGGCGCGAACTGGAAAAGCACAACACCCAAGGGGAGCAGTTGCAACGTGAGGTGCTTGCCCGACTGGTGAACAAAGCCAAGGATACGGAATACGGGCGCAAGCACCTGTTTGCCGCAACCAAGAATTATAACGATTTTGTACGCAACAACAACATCAACACCTACGAGGAGTTAAAGGATGATATTGACCGTATGCGTCAGGGAGAGATTGACGTGCTTTGGCCAGGCCGTGTGAAATGGTACGCCAAATCGAGCGGCACTACTAACGACAAATCGAAGTTCATCCCCGTCAGTCCCGATGGTTTGAAACACCTGCACTACAAGGGTGGCTCTGATGTGGTTGCTCTCTACCTGCGCAACAATCCCCAGAGCCGTATGTTCGATGGAAAGGGGCTTATTCTGGGTGGTAGCCATTCCCCAAACTACAACCTGCCCGGTTCGCTGGTGGGTGACCTGAGTGCCATTCTCATTGAAAACATCAACCCCGTGGTCAACCTGATTCGCGTACCGTCGAAGAAGACTGCGCTACTCAGCGACTTCGAAATCAAGCGCGATCGCATAGCTCGCGAGGCCATGAAAAAGAATGTGACCAACCTTTCTGGCGTGCCCTCATGGATGCTTTCCGTGTTAAATCGCGTGATGGAACTCTCCAACAAGCAGCATTTGGAAGAGGTATGGCCCAATATTGAGGTATTCTTTCATGGCGGTGTGGCCTTCACTCCTTACCGTGAGCAGTACGAGCGCCTCATCACCAGTCCCCGTATGCACTATATGGAGACCTACAATGCCAGCGAGGGATTCTTTGGCATTCAAGACGATCCCAACGACAAGTCGATGCTCCTGATGCTCGACTACGATGTGTTCTACGAGTTTATCCCGATGGACGAACTTGAAAAGGAAGTTCCCAACGTGGTACCTCTCTGGGGTGTGGAGAAAGGCAAGAACTATGCAATGATCATCTCTACCTCCTGCGGACTATGGCGCTATATGATTGGCGACACGGTGCAGTTCACTTCAACCAACCCCTATAAATTCATCATCTCAGGGCGTACCAAATCATTCATCAATGCTTTTGGCGAAGAACTGATTGTCGACAATGCCGAAAAAGGACTGGCCTATGCCTGCGAAAAGACAGGTGCCCAGATACTCGACTATACGGCTGCACCCGTCTTCATGGACGAGAATGCGAAGTGCTGCCATCAGTGGCTGATTGAATTTGCAAAAAAGCCCGATGACATCGGGATGTTTGCCAACATCCTGGATCGCAAACTACAGGAACTGAACAGCGACTACGAAGCCAAACGCTTCAAGGATATCACCTTGCAACATCTACAGATCGTTGTTGCCCGTCCCAACTTGTTCAACGATTGGCTGAAAGCCAAAGGCAAACTGGGTGGCCAGCACAAGGTGCCACGCCTAAGCAACAGTCGCGAGCAGATGGAGCAGCTGTTGGGAATGAATCAATAAAAGAAACGGTAGAATGAGATATAGGAACATTTGGCAGGCTTTGTTCATGGTCTTTTTTATATGGACCTTCATGCAAGGCTGTGCCCGAATGGGCAGTCCCGACGGTGGATGGTACGATGACACACCACCCTATGTGGTCAACTCATCGCCAGCCGACAAAGCCACAAACATTAAGACCAGGAAATTTACGATCAACTTCAATGAATACATTAAGTTGGACGATCCGCAAAGCAAGGTGATCATCTCACCTCCACAACTGGAGACACCTGAGATTAAGACTATCGGCAAACGCATCATCGGAGAACTGAAAGACTCGCTCAAGGATAACACGACCTACACTATTGATTTCAGCGATGCCATCAGCGACAACAATGAGGGAAACCCTATGGGCAACTACACTTACAGTTTCTCCACAGGCGATCACATCGACACGCTTGAGGTATCGGGCTATTGCCTGACTGCCGAAGACCTGGAACCGATCAAGGGCATCCTTGTAGGACTCTATGAGAATTTCTCCGACACCATCATCCACCACGAACCGATGATGCGTGTCTCACGTACTAACGGCAGCGGACAGTTCACCATTAAGGGCGTTGCCCCGGGCAGCTATCGCATTTATGCCCTGCAGGATGTCGACGGCGACTTTGTCTTCGGC
Organism: uncultured Prevotella sp.; assembly: GCA_947174835.1. Taxonomy (GTDB): domain Bacteria; phylum Bacteroidota; class Bacteroidia; order Bacteroidales; family Bacteroidaceae; genus Prevotella. Next base: position 2,097 of record CAMWKM010000007.1, on the reverse strand, counting down.
CAAAAGAGCGAAATGATTGGCTATATGCGCGACAGCATCGTGCCTACATGGAAGCCTGATGCCCGTCCCGATACCATTTGGCGCGACTCGCTTCACATCGAGAATATTATCCGCCAACCTTTTACACATTTCTTGCCAGACGATATCACATTACTCTGTTTTCAGGAGCCTCAAACCGACCGCTACCTCATTAAAACGGAACGCAAAGCCCCTAATCGGATAGGATTATTTTTCAGTTATGGCAGCGATTCGCTGCCCGTCATTCGCGGACTGAACTTCGAAGCCGACAGTGCTTTCGTTCTGGAGGCATCGGCCAAGAACGACACTCTTATCTATTGGTTGGCCGACACCACGCTGGTCAATCAAGACACGCTACGCATGGAACTCACTTATCTGATGACCGACACTTTGGGAGCATTGGTCAGTCAGACCGACACCATCGAGGCACTGGCCAAGGTGTCATACGAAAAGCGGCAGAAAGAGAAACAGAAAGCCTTTGAGAAATGGCAGAAAGAGCAGGAAAAGAAAAAGAAACGCGACCAACCCTACGACTCCATTATGCCCCCAGAGTTTCTCAAGTTCAAGCTCAGTGCCGGTGGGCAAATGGATCCTCTGCAGCGACTCACCATCGAGATGCCCGAGCCACTGGCCGAATGTGACACCAGTGCGGTCCATCTCTATTGTATGATAGACTCCGTATGGTATCGTGTCCCCCATGAGGTGAAACAATACAGCGCACGAGGCTATGAGGTGAAAGCCAACTTTACGCCAGACACGGAATATAGTTTGGAAATCGACTCTGCCGCCTTCAGGGGTATCTATGGCCTGACGTCTGAGGAATTTAAGCAAGGCTTGAAAGTGCGCAGCGAGGAGGAGTTTGGATCACTGGCCGTGGAGATTAGTGGGGTGAAGGCCGATTCCATCGTCGTACAGTTGCTTGATGGCTCTGGCAAGGTGCTCCGTCAGGCTATCACCGATCAGGAGCAGATTGCTGACTTCGCCTATCTCAAGCCAGGCGACTACTACATGAAAGCCTTCATCGACCTCAACGGCAACGGTATCTGGGACACGGGTGTCTACGATGAAGACCGTCAACCCGAACCCGTCTACTATCATCCCGAGATGATAGTCTGCAAGGCCAAATGGGACAACACGCGTCAGTGGAATCTGACGGCCCGTCCGCGCTATGAGCAGAAACCGACCAAACTCATCAAGCAGAAACCCGATCAGCAGAAAAAACTGAAGAACCGCAATATTGATCGTGCCAAGAATCTGGGCATCGAATACGTCAAGAAGCAAGCCAACAAGAACGGATGATGAAAAAGGAAAATATGTCATTGCGAATAAATGGAATGGTAAAGTGTCTGTTACTGGTCTGCCTGCTCGCCTGTTCATCGTCCGGCAGCTGGGCACAGTCGTCATGCGGCATCAAGAACAAAGCCTTCAAAGCCAATGAATTTCTCACCTACGATCTCTATTTCAACTGGAAGTTCATTTGGGTCAAAGTAGGCTCAGCCTCCATGTCCACCGTTCTCTCCACCTTCAACGGCACTTCCTGCTATCGCACCAGCCTGATCACACGTGGCAACGACAAGTTAGACAACTTGTTTGTGATGCGCGACACGCTGCTCTCCTACTGCACCGAACGCAATCTGACTCCGCTATACTTCCGCAAAGGTGCCCTCGAAGGCAAACGCTATTACGTCGACGAACTATGGTACTCTTATCCTCAGAACAACAGCAAAGTAAAAATGCACCGCATCGATGCCGACGGCAAACAGCACTGGCAGGAAAAAGAGTACACCGACTGCATCTACGACATGATGAGCATTTTCCTCAGGGCTCGCAACTTCGATGCCTCTAACCTGAGCAAGAACGACCTCATCCCGATGCCCATTACCGATGCCAAGCGCGCCACTAATTCGTGGCTGAAATATCTGGGCAAGGAGAACTTCAAGATAGAGGGCTCCAACCAGAAGTTCCGCTGTCTGGTCTTCTCGTTCATCGAGCGTGAGGAGAACAAAGATACTGAACTCATCAGGTTCTATGTCACCGACGATGCCAACCATATTCCTGTCCGCCTCGACCTCAACCTGT